>JAGLRT010000036.1 GCA_023136155.1 Methanosarcinales archaeon | reverse complement strand
TCTTTTAATTCCGAGGTTGATTTTTTAAATTCCAGCGTCTCTGATTCTTCGTACGAAATTAATTTTTTAATAGCCATAAAAGTCCCTTAATAATACAGATCACATCGTATTATTTACCTTATTCTGCACCATCAACCCCGCCCGGAGCAGACTATCAAATGTCCCGGCATCGCTCCAGTGTCCATCAACAACCGAATATTTCATCGAACCCTGCCGGATATACTCATTATTCACATCCGTGATCTCAAGTTCGCCCCGTCCCGACGGCTTCAGCGTTTGAATGATCTCAAATACACTGCTGTCGTACACATACAACCCGGTCACAGCATAATCAGACTTCGGCACATCAGGCTTTTCCTCAATACTCAGAACCTGCCGGCTGCCCTCATCCACTTCAGCCACACCAAACCTTCCCGCGTCCAAAACCTTCTTCAAAAATATATGGGCGCCAGTCTCGAACAGCTGCATTGCATCCTTCACACTGTCCTGAAAAATATTATCCCCGAGAATCACGGTCACATTATCATCATCAGCAAAATCCCCTGCTAAAGCCAGAGCCTGGGCAATACCACCTGCCTCATCCTGTATCTCATATGTTAGACGAACGCCAAACTCGGCCCCGGAGCCAAGCAGTTCAAGAAAATGACCTGCATGCCCCTTGCCGGAAACAATCATAATATCATCAATGCCTGCATCAATAAATGTCTGCAAAGGATAGTAGATCATCGGCTTGTCGTACACAGGCAGCAGATGTTTATTAGTAACTTTAGTCAACGGATACAAGCGTGAACCTGTACCTCCTGCGAGGATTATGCCTTTCATATTTTTCATGATCCTTATATGATTTTTAGAATATGATGGATTTGAAATATTTAAATGATGTGGATTAATGATTTCGTTATTGATTAATTAATTGATTATTCATACAAGATTTACACCGATTTTTATTTGTTATGTTGACAGTGCAACCTTAACATCCATGTCTTTAAGTTTTTTAGATGCTGATTGAAACCAATACATCCTGAAATCTATGTAAAGTAATACTCATAATAATTCCTTTATCTTACATTTTATATAAAACATATGTTCATCCTTTATCATAGGTTTTAACAGCCCTGACCATCGAATATCAAATAATCAACCAGTGCTTCCCTCCAATGTCGCATCGGAGCAGTCTTCGTATTAATAAGCACCGAATATTCCGGGCGTTTTGCCGCCCTCAAAAACTCATCACTCGAACATGGAACAGCATTACCAATAACCGCAGATGCAAAATCATACCACGAACATATACCCTCATTGGTGATGTGATATACCCCTGGCACAAGCCCGATTATCTCAGTAGTTTTCCGGGCAAGATCGGCAGTAAATGTAGGTTTGCCAAACTGGTCATCCACCACACTCACAGCATCCATCTCTCCCGATAAATTCAGCATGGTCTCAACGAAATTCCTTCCATGATGTCCAAACAACCAGGAAGTTCGTATGATTCTGTAATTATTCATATTTTCAATCACACTCATCTCACCAAGCAACTTCGACTTACCATAAACATTAATAGGGCCCGTAATGTCAGATTCCACATATTCCTCTTTTGAACCATCAAACACATAATCCGTGCTAAAATGCACAAGTTTAGCTCCAACCAGGAAACAGCCCTGCGCAATATACCCGGGTGCTTTCCCATTTACATCGAACGCAAGTTCCTTATTGTCCTCACAACCATCCACGTCAGTGTAAGCCGCAGCATTGATCACTACATCAGGATCGATCATCTCGATGGTTTCAAGAACAAAATCCCTGACAGTAATGTCAATATCACTATGCTTTAACGCAACAGCATCAGGAAAAACACTGCAAAGGTCAGTGCCAAGCATCCCACCAGCGCCGAAAATTAGTGTTTTAACTTCTCCCACCACCATCGATTATCAACATACCACTTCGCAGTTTCCTTAAGCCCATCATTAAAATCGTATTCTGGCACCCAGCCCATCTCCATTAACTTGGAACAATCAAGCGAATACCTCAGATCATGCCCCAGACGGTCTTCAACATATTCGATCATTGAATCATTCTTACCAAGAATTTCAAGAAGCTTTTGTGTTATCCCGAGGTTTGTTTCCTCAGCCCCGCCACCTACATTGTAAATTTCACCAATACTACCATTATGTAAAACAAAGTCAACAGCCTTGCAGTGGTCAAGTACATGGATCCAATCGCGTACATTCTGACCGGTTCCATATACAGGAACTTTTTTGTTATCCAGAAGATTTGTAACAAAGAGCGGGATCAATTTCTCAGGATATTGATACGGACCAAAATTATTGGTACACCTGGTAATGATCACAGGAAGATTATGAGTTATGTGATAAGAATGGGCAAGCAGATCAGACCCCGCCTTGCTAGAAGAGTACGGACTTGACGGCGTCAGTATATCAGTTTCCTTAAAAGAACCATCAAGAATGCTCCCATAAACCTCATCAGTAGAAATATGTACAAACCTCTTGATATTGTGTTTCAATGCACTTTCAAGAAGAGTATGGGTCCCCAGGACATTCGTCCTGACAAAAACCGAACCATCTTCAATCGAGCGGTCAACATGGCTCTCGGCTGCAAAATGAACCACATGATCAACCCTTTGCATAACTTTGTTGACAACATCTGGATCGCAGATATCGCCACAAACAAATGAATAATTCAGGTTATTCTCAACATCCTTCAGGTTATCTGGATTTCCAGCATACGTCATTTTATCAAGATTTATTATTTTGTAATCCGGATACTTTTCCAGCATATGCCTGATAAAGTTGCTCCCAATAAAACCAGACCCACCTGTGACTAAGAGAATCTTCATTTTTGCACCATCTCCATTGATCAGCCGTGTTTTAAACCAGGAGCAAGTCCCCAATCATACGGAATTTCATTTGTGTCAGGAGGCAAACGGAATTCATCCGGCTCATCATAATTATACGGCAGTGTGGGAATGCTTAAAAAATACGCTGTTTCTGTTCCTATCGCCTTGAAACCATGGTACACACCCGGCGGAACGCTGATCAATATCGTATTTTTTTCACCCACAAACAATTCCATCAGTTTTTGATATGTTGACGAATCCTTCCGCGCATCATACAATGCCACTTTCATCATCCCATGCAAACATGTGAAATTGTCAGTCTGTTTTTTATGATAATGCCAGCCTTTGACAACACCCGGATATGCGGTGGTCATATATACCTGTCCAAATTGTTGAAAATTTTCGTCATCACATCGTAAGATTTCCATCAGCCATCCCCGCTCATCCGGTACAACTTTTAGATGTTTTATAACAACACCATCTATATTACTCATACTTTTCACCATTATAATATCTGGAAACTGGAAATACCAATTTTTTCATTATCTGCTCTCGAATTATTTAGTATTGTCTACCAATTGTTCGGATGCGATGGGATCTCTGACCATGTATGTATAAAATCCCCGATTTTATCTTCACCCAGCAGGCATGACGATCTCTTTTTCAGTATTTTTGAGATACCTTTAATTGCATCAATTTTAGATCTTATTATTACAAAACCATGACCTTTCAAAATATAATATGGTATCACAGCAAGATTTCTACCAACAATCCATGGCAATGATGTAATCAACAGTCGTGTCGGATAATTTTTAACACAATTCCATATTATGTTCCGATTTCCGTAATAAACCGTATAATCGCTTACATAGCCTGCAGTACCCCCATGAACATGATATACTACAGCTTCTGGAACATAAAGACATTTCCAACCCCGAAGTCTACCCCTGAATGCAAGATCGACATCTTCCATATATGCATAAAAATCTTCATCAAATAACCCAATATCCTCCAACATAGATTTTCGATACATTGCTGCACCCGCACATGGTCCAAAAACCTCGCTCGTGGATTCATACTGCCCATTATCACGCTCAAACATACCCCGATCCCAACATGCCCCGCTCCTGGAAATGCAGATACCTGTCGAGTTTATGAACTCCGCATTTTTCATAAACAGCATCTTAGATGCACACATTCCAACATTTGCATCAAAATTGATAGCATTCACAAGCTTTTCTAACCATCTTGGAGTGACTTTTGTATCATTGTTCAGTGTTGCTATCAATTCGCCTTTTGCGGCTTTGATCCCAACATTATTGCCTTTTGCAAACCCTAGATTTTCATCTTTGGCGATTATCTTAACAGAAGGGAAATTTATTCTGACATATTCACAAGACCCATCACTCGAACCATTGTCCACAAAAATGATTTCAATTGCAGGATATGTCTGTGTTAATAAGGAGGATATACATTCATCTAAATACACACTCCCATTATAATTTACAATTATAACCGAAACTAAAAGGTCTTTTTTATTCATGTTAATATCAATTAATGCTTTGCATCGCACCCAATCTCTTTCATCATCTCATTCAAAAACCTATCCGCATCAAATTTCCTGGCCTGTTCAATACACTTCTCCTTATACATAGAAGGATTCCGGGAAATGTACTCCACCGCATTTACAATCTCATCCACATCCGCATCTACGAGCAGCCCGGTTGAACCATTAATAACAGTTTCCAGACACCCGCCTTCATTCATCGCAACCACTGCCTTTCCTGATGCCATCGCTTCGATAGGCGTCATTCCAAAATCTTCATCTAAAGACGTAGTAATAAACCCTTTGCAACGTGCGTACATGTCAACCAACTCATCTTCCGACACTGATCCTATCAATTCAATATTATCAGGTAAGTTTGTTTGAATACGGTCAGCATAAGGCAAAGCATGATCTGCCTCAGCATACCCTCCAACAATAACCAATCTATCCTCAGGTAATTGCCTAAATGCCTCTATCTGCAATTCCACGCGTTTTTCAGGATACAACCGGTTCACAGATAGCCAGAAATCCCCGTATTCTTCAAATTTGAATTTAGAATTATCAACAGGCGGGTAAACCACCACAGATGTTCTTTTCAAATACCTCTTTATCCTATTCCGGGTGTTGATCGAATTCGCAACGATGTGATGGACATGCTTCATCTGATGTTCATACATCTTTCTATGCAATTTCCCCCATATTTTAAACGGTACATACGTCAAAAACGACTGCCTCTCCAGGAAAACATCATACAGGTCATAAAAAGCCCTCACCGGCGTATGGCAATAATAAAGATTCGGCCCATGCCTCTTCGCAGCAAAATGTGCCCAATTACCCGAAAAAATAAAAAAATCATACTCCTTCGAATAATCACACATCGCAAACTTAAAAGACGCAGATATCTGCTTAAGCGGAGGCATCTTCACAGTACTCCCAAGACTCATAATATTCACATCCTCAAACCCCATCTTTGAGACAGAATCAGTATTCACATCAGTAGTAATTACATCCGCCCCGAGCCCGCGCGCAAGCGTCAGCACCAGCTTCTCACCGCCCCCAATAGCACCGATATAATCATGGAATATCGCAATCCTCATACCAGTTCCTCATACAGTTCCCGCAGCTCATGAACAATCCCATCCCATTCATAGCCACGCCCTGCTTCTATTGCAGCTTTTCCCATACTGCAGCGAAGTTCTTCATCCCCCAGCAATTCCCGTACAGCCCCTGCAATTGCGCGCGCATCAAGTTCCACAACAAACCCACATACCTCATCAACCAACTCCGCCGCGGCATTGTGCGCTTCAGCAACCGTAAGCACAGGCACGCCGCACGCAAACGCCTCCACCACCACCATCCCGAACCCTTCACGACTTGAGGGCAGCACCAGCACCTTAGAAGATTTCATACGTGCGATCATTTCATCATATTCCATGAAGTCAAAAAACCTAGCATTGCCATCATTCGTAAGTCCGTACGATGCAGCAAGTTCCACAAGCTGCTCCTTCTCAGGGCCGGTACCAATGATACAGCACTTAACATCAGGCACATCATCCCGAACCAGTGTCACAGCCTTCAGCAGCACATCAACATTTTTCTCCCTGATCAACCGTCCCACGAACAGCACGTCACAATTTTCATCTGACTGCGCCACTGCAGAGATCTTCTTTAGATCCATACCATTTGGAATAATACGGATATTTTTGCCATCCGGGCCGGGCGATTGAAGATCCTTTTTCGTCATCTCCGACACCGCAACAATATTGGAAGACAAAACCAGGACCATTCGCTCCACAAGTTTACCAAAAACCCCCATTCGCCCCATATACTCGTACCAATGTTCACCCCAGACTTCATGCCAGGTAAAGACCACGGGTGTTCTCCTGATGATAGATACAAATTTAATACTAAAGCATGAAAAATATGGAAAAACGCTAACATCAATAACATCAAACTTTTCCTTAAACATATGCCACACCAGATTCAACGAGAAAACCAGAGCCTCAGAGACCGAGCGCCTGCCGTTAACATACAGTTCCTGCGCTGCGCATACACCGTGCAACACCATGCCGTCATACTCAATAACGTCCTCGCCATCCCACCATTTAATTCCGAAAAGGTGGACCTCATCGCCGCCCGCAGCAAGACGTGTTCCAATTTCATATATCCGTTTTTCTGCCCCGCCCTTTATCCACGGATACACAGCATCATATACAAATGCAATCTTCAACTCGATTCACCGCTCAGTGTCAATATCCAGGATAAGTACACTTAAGAATATCGACATAAAGATCATCTGCAATCCGATTGCTCCAAAGACCATCGCCATTATGGCAAATTCTATCTCAGAAATCAAACCATATCCTGACTTTATCCACGTAGACACTACACTGGCTCCAAGAAATAGACCTACTGTTACAACGAACCCTCCGGTCACCAGTTCCATTTCAAGTGAATGGTAGTCAAGATATTTTTTGACCCACCAATCCTCACGTTTATACATACCATGAACAAAACCATATACCTTCATATAAAACCCCGTAGTCAGTATCTGGCCCCCTATGACAAGTAGCATACTGCCTAAAATAAACGAATGAAGCCTATTCTCAACCACATCTCCTTTGAACATGATAGTTGCTGTCAAAAACATTCCGAGAAGAAATACAAATGCGCCCGGTACAAAAAGAAACGGCATAGGTCGATACAGCATCATGAACCGTAGGTGCCGCCAACCATCCTGGAAAGATCTCAACTTTGATGGGGCATCCCTCACATAATAAGTAATTGGAACTTCTTTAATCTTCAAACCTTTATCAACTGCTTCAATAACCATTTCAGATGCCATTTCCATACCACGAGTCTTTATGTTCATTTTATTCAGGGCATCCTTTGTAAACGCCCTCATCCCACAATGAGCATCAGATATACTGGTTTTGAATAATAAATTCAAAACCAATGTTAACAGTGGATTACCAATATATTGATGCAGTAATGGCATAGCCCCTTTTTTTATATTCCCCTTTAATCTGCTGCCCATTACAAAATCAGCGTCGCCCGATATTAAAAGGTCAAAAAACTTTGGTAATTCAAGTATATCATATGTATTGTCTGCATCCATGATGGCAATGTAATCCCCTTTTGAGCGAGACAATCCTGCAATATATGCATTTCCGTATCCCTTAACTGGTTTAATTATAATTGCACCCATAGACTCTGCAATTTCAGCTGTTCTGTCAATCGAATTATCAACAACTATAATTTCGCCCTCTAAATTATAATTATCAATTACAGCCAATGATTTTTGTATACAGATTCCAATAGTCTTTTCTTCATTCATTGAAGGCATTACAATTGATATGGTAGGCATGTAATACACATTGACATCAATAAATTATATATATTATTTGATTGTGTATCGAAAGTTATTTATTCAAACTTTACAAATATGAATTAAATGCATGATGATAATTTATCTCTAAAAGGAAACACAAAATTATATTTTGTGTTAATATTTTTAGTTGCGATTTGTATCAGGCTATTATCATTCCCAAAAGTTTTTGTTGACAATGCAGTTCATCCGATTGGTTTTGATTCTTATTACCATTTGAGAAGAATACAATTTACTACAACTAACTTTCCAGAGAATATTAAATTCGATACATATGTCAATTTCCCATATGGATTTGAGATTGGATGGCCTCCTTTATATGATCAAGCTGTATCTTTTCTTGCCTTTATTATTGGTTTTGGCTCACCTGACACATTAACTGTAGAATTAACAGCTGCATTTTTTCCAGTGTTATTAGGAATATTGACGTTCATACCCCTGTATTATATTGTTTCAAAAATATTCAACAAAGATGTAGCTTTATTAAGTGTATGTGTATTGGCTATTCTACCAGGCCATATCAGACAATCACTATTTGGTTTCTCCGATCATCATGTTGCTGAGATACTTCTATCAACTGCAGCGTATACATTCTTTGTTGCAGCATTAAAAATCCCGGTTGGTAATCAAATATTATTAGCAGATGTCAAGAATATCAGAAAAATACCTTTCGGATTTTCTTTCACCAAACCTTTACTATATGCCATATGTGCAGGTGTTTTATTGGCAGTTTCTTTATTAACGTGGATTGGTTCCCCAATTTTTATTGGTTTGATAGCCATTTATGTACTAATACAATCAATATCAGACGTCAAAGAAAACAAATCATCTGAACATACCACGATAATGTCATCAGTTACATTGTTTGCAACTCTTATTTTAATATTGCCGTTTGTATTAATAGAAGTTCGACCTGGATTAGAAATGAGTCCTATGTTTCTGTCGTGGTTTCATGTTTTATTCATCACATTTACTATTATTTCCGTATTTACAATAGGTTTTATATCGAGTTTTGTGAAAACTAAAACAATAGTATGGTGGTACTATCCTTTATTAATATTTATACCTGCAATAATTGGAATATTTCTGATCAAGATTATTTCTCCGTCATTGTATTGGGCAATAATTTCCGGACTTAAATATTTGATTGGAAGTGGAGAAATACTTAGAACCGTCGCAGAAGCTCAACCTTTATTTTTTGATTCAGGTAATGTTTTTACACTTTCACCTGTCTGGTATTATTTTACGTTTAGTTTTTTTATAGCTATATGGGCATTTGTAATTTGTATAAAAAATGTGGCAAAAGAACATTACCCACCTGAGACTGTGTTTTTTTTAGTTTGGACCATTGTCATTTTTTCACTCACCCTCTCACAAAGGCGTTTTACATATCTTCTTTCAATTAATATTGCAATATTAACCGGCTATTTTATTATGATGAATCTTGAAAAGTTAAAACTTGGCAAACATCTCAAAGTTTCATCGGGAAAAAAGAAAAGCAAAAAAAGTAAGCAGGTCATAAAGATTGATTCATGGAAAAGATTGAGAATTATTATGATACTTGTCATAATTATTTTGCCAAATCTATATGTAAGTATTTCTGCAGCAACTAATCCAGTGATTCCCCATTCTGATTGGGAAGAATCTTTAAATTGGCTTAAAGAAAATACACCTCAAACCTCTTATTATGCAAATGCATCTGAAACGCCCGAATATGGTGTATTAAGTTGGTGGGACTACGGCAACTGGATAATCTATATTGCAAATCGTCCGGTAGTTACAAATAATTTTCAACCAGGGTTAGACGACGTTTCGAAGTTTTTTATTGAATCTGAAGAATCTGAAGCCATGGCAATATTAGATGCAAGAAGCGTTCGGTATGTGATTACCGATGATGAATTAATTCTCAATAAATTTCGATCAATTGTATCGATAGCAGGTAAAAATCCTGATGATTATTATGAATCTAAGGAAATGGAAAATAACAATTTAGTCACCACTATACGGTTTGAGAATGAAAGATTTAAGCGTACAATATTATGGGCACTGCACATTAACGATGGATCAAATTTAGGGTGTATACGTCTCATACATGAATCGAATACTACAAGGACAAAGAATCCCCCTGTAAAATATGTAAAAATATTTGAATATGTAGATGGTGCAAATATTTTTGGGTTAGCCCAGCCAAACGAAATTGTAATGGTGCAAACAAATATTACTACTAATCGTGGCAGAACTTTCACATATTATAATGAGGCCATTGCAAATGAAACGGGCTGGTATAGAATCAATGTGCCATATTCTAATTATGGAACTCCATATGAAGGTTGGAAAATAGAATCATACAATATTCATGGCTCAGAAAGTAATGCCTCAAAAGAAATTGTTATATCTGAAACTGAAATTATTAACGGTAAAAAGATTAGAGTCAACTTATTTTAATGAATCTTTGTTAAATACAAAAGTCAACTCATCATTAATATTATTAATACCTGCATCGGTTTTAACTCCAGTTCCTGTAAAATGTGTACGTGAAGCCATAAAGCCAGCGTCTTTTAGTGCACTTATCAGGTCACTAATAGGACCTGGTGAGACCCCATTTTTTTTGCACAACCAGTGATGATCGTAAAAGGTGGGAATATTGAGTTCATCTTTGCAGAATACAACAATCTTCATTGCTTCCTTACATTTCCCCGGTTTTCTGGTCTCCAGTTCCTTTAATACCGCTCCACAAAAATCTGGCTCCTGGATACGCCCCAACCATAGAGGTCCGGCAAGTTTTAGGTTTTTCCCGCAGTTGGGGCACCCGGATAACCCGAATACCTGTTCAGGTGTAAGTCCAGATTCCCATTCCCTGAAGCCACAGTGGATACAGTGGCTGATAAAACCCATCTTCTCCATAGTTGAATCAGCATGGGACACACCCTTAATAATCTCAAGATATACCCTGACATAGTGGCGGGTTACATGTGTTAGCAGCACATTCATTCCCTTATCCCGCCGTGCAAGAGCCCGTGCCGCCGCCCCCAGCAGGACACGAGCCCCCATTTCTCTATGGTATTCGGTGTTCAGCGGCACAGCCGCATACTTGCGAATCCCTGACTTAAGGTGGGCACCGCACAGGGGTGCGGTATCGGTGGCAGTGATGCACAGCAATCGTCGGGCTGAGCGGGCTGCGGCATCAAGGAATGGTGCAGGAGAGCCAAATGGGTCAAGGTCAACAATATCAAACTGTTCCTGATGCATCAGTGTATTGGCATTCTGATGTGAGGGGGTACAGGATTCTTCAAGGCCGTTGAATTTGATGTTTTCCTGTATAAGTTCGTAAGCATCCTGGTTCCAGTCGTTAAGCCAGCACTTCAAACCTACCTCACCGGCAATACGAATACCTCTGATACCCGAAGCAGACATAACATCAGCGTAAGATATAGATGCTGGCTCAACTCCTGTCCGGTCAATAAATCCAGAAATAGCTGCTACAGTAATATCACGGTTTAATTCCATTTCAGGATTATAGAATACTGAAGCAGAAGAAATAGTGAAATCTGACGAATCATCAGGAAGGGGAACCCGGACCCGGATATTCCCCTCACAAATGACATGTGTGCTCATTATGCCTTATACCACAGTGACATTCATTTTTTTATTTTCTCTGCCCTTGAGGTAGAACGTATATAATCCCGGTTCGTTAAAGGTATAGTTCACTTGTTTCATATAAGTTAGGTACTGTTCCTCATCCCATATACCGTTTTCATTTACAAGCACTCTCGCCTGTTTGGTACCCTCATGATTTCGCCAATTGATATTGTCACCAACGTTTATCTCCAGATCTCCCACAGGTATGAACAGATAGCTCTGTATTCTAAGTCTAATCACTTTTGGTTCCACTGTCGCAGTGGGCTCAGCTGTAGCTGTCGGTTCGGCAGTCATTTCTAGTGTACTGTCCTCAGTAGCATCTACAGTGGGTGTTGCTGTTGCTGTTGGCGTATCAATTATTTCAGGTTCTGTATCGGTACAGCCCGAACCGAACAATGACAATGTCAGCATGGCTGTGACCAGCATAATTAAAAAAGCATGTGTGTATTTCATATATCTTCACCTAATAAAGCCAATCGCTTTTATAATAATTTCTACTTACCAGTATTAATACATTCGCAGTTTATTAAGACAATCTCTAATTCAAACAAAGATAAAGTTTGGTACTTTTAATGAGACTGTCGGAATAGTGATTGAATGTGAACATTTTGATAAACGTTGATGAGTGAAACGCTATGCTGTATCACACTGAATTTATTTCACGAGTTGAAATGCCTCTAAAAGTTGACTTTTCCGACAATCTCAATACATATGATATACGATTTACTTATGTGCACAAAACGTTCATCATCTATTTCTTAACATTAGCTGATTTCAGACCTGACCGTTGTGAATACAGGCCCACGTAGGTCAATCTTCTTATTGTGCCCGGTAATATAACGCTGGGCAATGGGGTCAAGCTTCACATTCACTTCAGAGGGGACTTTCACGATACGTACCCTGGCCTCAGCTGAATCCCCTGTTTCAGATGCAGCTTCGACATCGACTGCTGCCAGTGCTGCAAAAGCATCAATATACCTCAGGTTCGCTACCGTACCTTTGTTAAACTTCTTCTCATATTTAGGTGAATCTGGCAAGCCCAGTACATCACCATCCACGACCACGATGTGGTTCATGGCAGCAGGCCCGCACAGCTTTGTATCTTCTTCTGGTTCGGTGACCCAAACCTTAGCGCTTCGACCCTCTATCTTACCTTCCCATGCAAGGAACTCGCACGGGCTGGCATCACCGCCGTGCTCCTCGCATACCTTAACAATGGCACGCTGGATATCCCATCCTTCTTTGCTGGCAGGTGCCTTCTCAACAGATATCATCCCTGCCAGTTCCTCGTCAGTCATCTTCCATTCGTCCTCATAAATCGGGAACTGTGGATAAGTAAGAGCGCGCACATCAGAGGAATTGTACAATATCATGGCCAAGCGCTCCACACCCAGTCCTAAATTCATCACCGGATAAGGGATGTTGTACTGGGCCAGGGCAGACGGTGAATATATGCCAAAAGTGGCCACTTCCACCCATCCATCACTGTATTTGGTATTGCTGCCTACCAGGCCCGGGTGGTATGCGAATACTTCTATCTGGGTATCAGGTATGTAGTATTTACTACGTTTATCATCGGGCCTGAAACTGAACTTCTCAAAGCCGAATTGGGACAGCAAACCTGCGGCTACGGCCTTACCGTGTTCCACCGTAACTTCAGAGTCCATAATAATGCAGGATGCAGAGAAATATGTCATCAAACGGGTGGCATCTTCTTGTTGTTCCCGCCTGAAACACCTGTCAACGCTGAACAGCCGGATTGGAGGTCGGGCCCGTTCAACCATTGCACCCAGGGAAATGAACCATCCCGAAGTCATGTGACTTCTCAGGGTTTTGTTGGAGCCGATTGGTGTCAGTTCCTTGAATTCGGGGAAAACATGGTCCAGCATCACTGCCACTTTAGAGTCTGGAACATTCAACCGATGTGATATCTCGGGTACCAGGTCATCACCTTCGATCTCACCTTTCTTGTATGAATGTAATATCTGGCGAATGGTATCTATCCCGGCATCATCCACATCGATAATCTCTTTGACCAAGGCTATCCTCTCATCAGAGATGCCAACATTTGGCCGGGGTAAGCCTGCAAGGTAGAAACAGCGGTCTAACACGGCCAGTGCCTCATATCCGAACTGCTTGTGTATCTCTCTGTCTTCCACTATCAATGGGTTGGAAGCTTCTGTGAATCCCAGGTGGAGATAGGCTTCCCGCAGTTTTTGTATAGTATCATAAATTGGGTGGGGTTTCCCATAACCTAGTTTGAACCTGGGATACTGGTTCGGGATTGTGGGTTGCGTTATGTACTCTTTTCCTCGGTTCCAGGCGGCATCAAAATCATCTTTTGCCGCTTTCTTAATATCTTCAGGGTCGAATTTCATGTCAGCCGTCCTGTTAAAACGAGATTATATACGACAATGTTGGTATATAAATTACACTAAAGTCTTTTTCGCATCAGGTATTAGGCACACCCAACCGCAGCAGAGCTGTGGGATATGGAACGATAGGGACGAACTATTGACCACTGAGCTCCTTGCAAAACGCCAACATTAAAATAGTCACCAGATAAATATTTGACATGATGGACTACAGTTTATTACTTTTCCCCACTGTCGGCGGCCTCATAGGTTATACCACCAACTACATAGCAGTCAAGATGCTCTTCCGCCCCCACAAACCCATAGGTATAGGACCACTAAAAGTCCAGGGGGTGCTACCCAAACGCCGCAACGACATCTCAGCCAGCATCGCTGCTACAGTGGAAGAAGAACTAATATCAATTAAAGACCTGACCGTGATATTAAAGAACCTCGACCTTGGCCCAGAAATTGACAGTATGGTCGATGATTTCTTCAAGTCTTCAGACTATCAAGGTAAAAGCGAAATACTCTCGAAAATAAACGTAACCATCAATGCCTACATGCGCTCGAAAGTGAAAAAGTCACTCAACAGGAACAAGGAAGGACTCATCACAGAATTTATCCGCAGGATAGAAAGTGAAGTGGATTTCAAAGACATAATCGAAAAAAAAATTGACGGCTATGACCTGAACCAACTAGAAAATATAGTAATGAGAGTGTCATCTAATGAACTGCGCTACATCACCATTATCGGCGGCGTACTCGGCTTTATGGTAGGACTGGTACAGATGTTTATTTTTATGACGATGTGAAAGGGGTGGAAAAAACCCCTTTCATAAAGAATATCAGGCTTTATTCACCCTCGTCCTCGGTACGCTCCTTAGTAGTCTCAATGGTATATTTTTTGAGCACCATGATTTCTTCAAAAGTAGGGTCTTCTATTTTATTAATAGCCCTTAAACGCTCCTCTGTTATACCGGTTGCTTTACTTATCTCTCCATATGTGAACCTGAATTTATGCATCAATTCTTTCAAATACCGTTTGAATTTAATTCGTGATCTGGATAATGCCATTTTTGTCCTCCTGATATACTGTGAATATTCAACCCACTATGTACGGTTCACGTCAATAATTAATCTATCGATGCAATCCACATCATTCGATTAAGACGTAAGGCATTGAGCCCCCATAAATCCTATGCGGCTGTGTCCCACTTCCCCGAATTCCTCCAAATCCTCGCCGCCACCCAGCGCAAAAACAGTATCCCCCAGCATAGCCATGCTGGCCATCCCACCCTGTGCCTCCACAGCCTCCACCGCATCAAGGGCACGGCTACTGATAAGCCCGGTCTCAACGGCAAACTGTCTGGACAATGACATGAAAGGTTCAAGCCCTGGTCGTTTTTGTAGTAACTTTAATGCCTTCAGCCCCATCTCGTTGACACGCTGCATGTTCCTCTCCTCATCTAAAATTGATGCCGTGGAAATCTCACCAAAGCACAACCAGGAAATTTCACAGGGCTCTGCAGGTATCTGCTGCGTAACACCCACATCAGGCGCTCCGGGTGCATTCCGCATCACCAGCCCCCCGGCACATTGTCCGGCCACATCCCCCATCCCTGTCCTGTTCACCACTTCGGCACAGTGGGCCAAAGCTGCCACATCCCGTTTGCTCATGCCAGCCCCATACACCTGTGCAACGGCAAAGCCGGCAGCCAATGCCGCAGCCCCGCTCAACCCAAATCCGAAACCCGGCCTGACATCCGAAGTCAGTTTTAGGGAAAATAGTGGTCTGTCCGTCCCCAGCAATCCATTTAATACATACTCGACTGTGGGAAAATCAGTATGCTCACCGTTCAGTGTGATGGCAGATACAGAAGAATTCGTATCAATTTCAGCCCTGATGCCGGCTTCAAGGCACAGCCCGCACCCGAGCGAACCCGCCCTTAGCGGTTCTGAATCGGGCATTACCGAAAAGAAACCTGTGATATGGGCTGGAGCAAAAGCACTGCCCATCATCCGGAAACCTCAAGGTACCTTTCTAGTATGGAACCTGCAATGACCCATTTGTTCCCGCCAATCGGTCCAGTTTCATTGTTATCCGAATCCAGTAGGTAGACAGTATTATCCTCGGTACCCATGCCACTTATGCTCACATCATTGGCAACAACCATCACAAGACCATACCTGTTCATAAGGTTCCTGGCGCTTTTCAACAGTTCATCCCTGCTCACGTTTGCTTCAGCCTTGAATCCGATTATGTCCAAATCAGGATAATGCCCCCTCACCTTTTGCAGCAATTTACCAGTGGGCCGAAGGGTAAGGGTAATCTCATCCTGCTCCGACTTTATTTTTTCATCCCGGGGTTCAATCGTATAATCAGACACGGCCGCAGAACTGATGAGCAGGTCACATCCCCTCTCAATCTCATCAAGCACGCAACGGGTCATGTCCTTTGCAGATTCAGCCGCCACTTCTGTTATGTCAATGCCGGGCAGTCCCGGTGGAACGGGTTGTACCAGTGTCACATTTGCTCCCCTGCGATATGCCTCCAGTGCAAGTGCAGTACCAGTCCGCCCGGACGACCGGTTGGTCAAAATCCTGATAGGGTCAATACGTTCTACAGTCCCGCCACCGGTTATGACTACTTTCCTGCCTTCCATACTGCCGCCACCCAGCAGGCGCTCAACTTCCAGCACAATATCTTCATTAGAGGCTATCTTGGCAGTCTTTTCAGCCAAAACCGGATCCAATACGCGTACCCCCATCTGTTTTAGTCTCTCGATATTCTCCAGCACACCCGGGTGGTTGTACATGGAACCGTGCATTGCAGGAACTACCATCACAGGCACACTGCATCCCAGTGCTGTAGTAGCGAAAGTGGCAGGCGGCGTATCATCAATTCCCGTTGCCATCTTGCCTATAGTATTAGCAGTACCGGGGGCCAGCAGTAGCAGGTCAGCCACGCCATCCTCACCGCAATATTCCACATGCTCCACCGCCCCCGTTATCCTTGTTATGACAGGCTGGCCCGTAGCATAATACAGGGCATCCGGATGGATGATACCCTGTGCGGCCTCGCTCATCACCGCCCTGACACTGGCACCACGGCGTATTAGTTCCCTGGCCAGTTCAATGGTACGCACAGCTGCGATGCTGCCCGTTACTGCAAGTACGATGGTTTTGGCCCTGAGCGAGTCCGATGAAGTCCCGTTCAGCAGAAATGTTGGATGGTTATTCATAATTGCACAATGTTTGTCTGGTAGATTATTCAATGTTTGGATTATTTATTGTTCTTCATCCTCTGATATGTCGTTTTTCTCCATTTCTTTACATATCAGGAATCCTCTTGCCCGCTCAGTATATTTGTATTCATTCACCTTATTCCAGAACTTTTGGGAATGATTGGGGTGTTCCAGATGTGTTATCTCATGCATAATAACGTAATCCAGCACCCATCTCGGCATTTCAGCCAACTCGTGGGAAATACGTATGCTACCTCTTGCAGGGGTACAGCTTCCACGGCGGGTATTCTGGTTGGTAACATATTTGATAGAGGCTATTTTTAGCTGGCCGTTGAAATAGCGCCGGTTGAATTCATTAGCACGTTTTTCAAGATAGTCATCGTCATTGAGCACCTTGCGGGCCTGTTTATTCTTAACCTTGGTCTTCATCTTATGGATGAGTTCTGACTCTTCTGTCTCACTTAATCCGGCAGGCAGATACACGACCAATTTGTTGCCGTCCAGTTTTGCCTGAACCGTTTTTTTCCTGCGCTTACTTCTGATTACCTGAACTGCCAATTCATTATCCATTATGCCCAAACCTGATTAAACCGATCAATTTCGAAGAGTATATGTAGCCATCCGTAAAACCAGTTACCACGAGGGATATTTTATGGAATTAAATGGAGTAGAAATAGAAGACACATATGCAGAAGCATTTCCTATAAAGATTGCAAGGGTACTTATCACCGGAGCCACCGAGCGCTGGGCCCTTGTAGCAGCTAGGGAGGCCACAGGATTCGGAACATCAGTAATTGCATGTCCGGCCGAAGCAGGTATTGAAAAAGTGGTAGGCGGAGATGAAACACCCGATGGCAGGCCAGGCGTGTACATACAGATATGTTCTTTCGGGTTCAAGAGCCTTGATGAACAATTGCTTAACAGGCTGGGACAGTGCGTATTGACCGCACCAACCGCTCATATGTACAACGGACTACCCGACGCTGAAAAGCAGTTTGATGTAGGGTTCAAACTCAAGTTCTTTGGCGATGGCATGGAGTCTGAGTTGGAAATGGGCGGCCGGAAAGCATACAGAATCCCCATGATGGAAGGCGATTTTATCACTGAGCATAGCATCGGTGGAGTGGCTGGTATTGCAGGAGGTAATTTCTTCATGCTGGCAGAAAACCAGATGGCAGCACTGGCTGCAGCCGAGGCTGCTGTTGATGCTATCAGCGAAGTGGAAGGCGTCATAACACCCTTCCCCGGCGGCATAGTTGCCAGCGGTTCAAAGGTCGGAGCCAATAATTACTCATTCCTGAAAGCAACCAGCAATGAGAAGTTCTCACCCAGTATCAAGGATAAGGTTGAGGGCAGCAATGTACCATCTGATGTGAACGGCATCTACGAGATCGTTATCAACGGACTGGATGAAAATGTCATTTCTGAAGCAATGCTGGCAGGTATCAAGGCCGCGGTACAAATACCCGGTGTCAAGAAGATATCAGCAGGCAACTTTGGTGGAAACCTGGGTCCGTACAAGTTCAATCTGCACGATATAGTAAAGTGAGATCTCTGGTCTCACCTTTTTTTCTTTTTAAAGTTTTAAAAACTTATGCCATTTTTTGCTGGACAGGAATGTGCACATTTTCAACACTACAGGCACTTTTCAAGTATCGACTGACCACAAGGCCTTTGAATGTGATATACAACATGAAAATTTAGGTGACTGTTCAGGTTCCTGCTTCTTTACTGTTATGCGCTCATCGGCACATCCTTCAATAGTCTTTATGCCTGGTACTATGAAATTATGAAAATACAGCCTTACGCACAGACTCCGCAGTAGCTTCCACTTCAATAGGCTTTTCACATATACTCAATACCTCTTCAGGATCCTTTAGCAGATGTCCGGTGGTAATGCAAACCACGGTCTCACCAGGTTCAATGATACCCATACCAATCAGTTTCCTGAAACCTGCCACTGAAGATGCACTTGCTGGTTCTACGCCAATACCTTCTATCCGTGCCAGATCTTTCTGGGCTGCCACAATTTCTTCATCAGATACCGACTCTGCCAGTCCGCCTGATTGATAAATGGCCCTCAATGCCTTTATTGCATTGACCGGGTCGCCAATCCTGATAGCAGTGGCTATGGTCTCTGGATTAGATTCAGGTACGATATCATTCAATTTCTGCTTGAACGCTTTCACAACCGGACACGCCCCTTCAGCCTGTATACCTGTCATCTTTGGTATTTTATCTGTCAGGCCCAGTTCATAGAATTCCTTGAATCCTTTGTAGATGGCTGTAATGTTACCAGCATTGCCTACCGGCAAAACCACTCTGTCAGGGACTTCCCAGCCCATCTGGTCCACTATTTCAAAGGCAATGGTCTTTTGCCCCTCAAGCCGGTATGGATTTATCGAGTTCAGCAAGTAGAACCCTTCGTGATCACACAGATCCCTTACAAGTTTCAGGGCATCATCGAAGTTACCTTTAATGCTCAGCACTTTGGCACCGTGCATCATGGCCTGGGCCACCTTACCCATGGCAACCTTACCAGCTGGCAGTAATACCACTACAGGAATGCCTGCTTTGGCACCGTATATAGCCAGTGAGGCCGAGGTATTGCCAGTTGATGCACATGCAACTGTTTTCATCCCCAACTCCAGTGCCTTGGACACACCTACGGTCATACCGCGGTCCTTGAAACTGCCTGTAGGATTTAATCCTTCATGCTTCACATAAAATGTTCCGGTTCCAAAAGATTCGCCAAGGCGTTCACACTTGTACAGTGGTGTACCACCCTCATTAGTGGTCACTGGTTCCCGCTCAACAGGCAGGAGTGCTTTGTATTTCCATAATGACAAAGGTATGCCTTCAAAGTCTTTCCTGCTGATCGACTGGCCGGACCAGTCATAGATTATCTCAAGTAAACCACTGCACTTAGGACAGGTATATAATACTTCTTCAGGGGTGTATTGGGCATTGCACTGGATACATTTCTGGGTGTACATCTTGACTCTCCGGTTGGGTGAATATGATGATTGTTTGTATGTTCAAATTTATGATATCTCAATAGATTGGAATTACTTAACTTTATTCAATCGGTAGTGCCTGCAGTTTTCCTTCCCAGCCTGAATGCCGCTAAGTTAACATCCACGGTTTTTGGCGGGACGAGGCTGCTTATACTCTCTTCAAGACTTTCCACATCAAGAGGCAAAAAACTTGAAACTGCACCAATCATTACAACATTTGCGGTCAGGGGATGTCCTGCCTGGACGGCAAGTGAATCTGCATCCACTGCAACCAGCCGTTTACACCGTCCTTCAAGTTCTGACAGCATATCATCAACAGCAGGATACCCAGCACTGCCTGAAAGCACAGTAATCGGCAATAAAGGGTTAGTGTTTACCACTGCTACACCATTGGGCGACAGGTAATCCACAGTCCTCAACGCTTCTGCGGGTTCAAGGGCCAGCACTGCATCGGCTCTGCCCCTGGGTATCAGTGAGCCATACCTGCAATCCAGTCTTACATGATTCTCCACCGAACCACCGCGCTGGGCCATACCATGAGTTTCAGCGGCCATGACCGGAAAACCTGCATTTACAGCAGCCTTACCCACAATATCAGATGCCAATATGGCACCCTGACCACCCACACCTACAATAACAAGGTCAAACTCGGTCATGTCTCCACCTCACTTATGGCATTAAATGGACAGACCTGCGCACATACTCCACATCCGATGCACAGGTTACCAATCCTTGAATGACCTTTTTCACCTTCAACCTCAGGCGGTTCGAATTCAATGGCTGGACAACCGAACTTGATACAGGCTTTACAGCCACGGCATTCATCCCTGTCCACTCCAAAAGGCGTAAGCTTGATTCCCCTTCTACGGGCAGTAATTATGCATTCCTGTTTTGAAATGACCACTGAAGTTCCTTTATGCTCTTTTGCCTGTTTGAATGTATCAATGGTAGTTGCGATGTCAAATGGGTCAGTGGTCAGGACCAATTCCACACCGCATGCCAGTGCAATATCCTCCAATGACACCATAAAAGTGGCATCGCCCCGTACTGTCAGTCCAGTGCTGGGATTAGGCTGGTGCCCGGTCATGGCAGTGGTTCTGTTATCCAGTATAGTTACAGTAATATCTGCGCTGTTATAAACAGCATTCAGCAGCCCCGGAATTCCGGTATGTAAAAATGTAGAGTCCCCGATAGAACAGCAGATGGGTTTAGTCTCGCCCGCATGGTAAATCCCTGCGCTGGTTGTAATACTTGCACCCATGCACAGGCAAGTATCCATCGTACCCATCTGGATTCCAAGTGTATAACACCCGATATCACCAGGGAATATGGCATCCTTACCAAAGGCTTTTTTCATTGCATAGTAGGAGCCTCTGTGAGGGCAGCCCGGACACATTACCGGAGGGCGGCTCGGGAGTTCAATATCAGTTCCCGGAGCTGTATAAGCAGTGTAATCCAAACCGGCCGCATCAGCAACTGCAGGTTCAACTGACCCCAGGTTCAGTTCGCCGTATCCTGGTATGACATCTTTACCATGTATCTCAATGTCCATTCCTGCCGTAATTATCCTGACAATATCTTCAACCACTGGTTCCAGTTCCTCAATAACAAGTATCTTCTCCACTGAACCTGCCAGTTCCCTTATAAGCCTGGTTGGTGCGGGGTATGCACCAATCTTAAGGTATGATGCTTTGACTCCGAGCCTGTCAATGGCTTCCTGTGCATATACCGATGCCACACCCGATGCAATAATACCTAAAGTTGCACCTTCCACCATTTCCAATCGGTTCCATTGTGAGGTTTCAAGGGCTGATGCCATCTCTTCCTGTTTGTCAATCAAAACCCGATGGCGCACTCTTGCATGGACTGGCAGCATTACCCAGCGCGGGGGATTTTTCTCAAATCCGATATCATGCTCAGTTGGCGCCAGGGTCTGCAACCTGATATCTGACTTACCATGGCATATTCTCGTAGTGGGCCGAAAGACAACAGGGGTTTCAAACATTTCAGAAAATTCAAATGCGAAAGCTACCATATCGTAGGCTTCCTGGGGTGTGGCCGGGTCAAGGCATGGGACCTGCGCAAATGCAGCATACCGGCGGCTATCCTGCTCGTTTTGGGACGAATGGCAGCCAGGGTCATCGCCAGATATTACGACCATGCCTCCCTTGACGCCAGCATATGCAAGCGTCATGAACGGGTCAGATGCCACATTCAGGCCAACATGTTTCATGGTAGCTACACTGCGCCCGCCGGTCCATGATGCACCAATGGCAACTTCCATGGCAACTTTCTCATTGACTGACCATTCAATGTGACCTTTTGGTTTCATCCGGGCCAGGTATTCGATAATCTCGGATGACGGGGTTCCGGGGTAGCCTGCCACTACATCGGTATTACATTCATTTATGGCTAATGCGATTGCATTATTGCCTAACAGGTAGCGAACATTATTATCTGACAATTATATACCTCGGTCTATTATCTATTCACCCTTCTATTCACTATTCACTTTCTTTAATTACATTCAACCTTGAGCTGACCTTTTCCAGAGCAGCACCTATTTCCGACAGACCATCGGGCAGCCAAAAATCATAATCATAATACACATTGAAAAGTTCACTGTACTGTGCTTCCGCTGTATCAAGCTTAACCGTGCCATCGGCTGTGTCTTCTACCATTATCTCCAGCCGTTCCACTTGTAGTGAAAGGTTTGAAGTGATCCTGGATGCAACAATCTCCCAATCTATGGACCGACACCCTTCAAATTCAATAATATCCATAATTTCACTTAACTCGGCAGGTATCTGGCCAAAGGCAGATGGTCCGGCAATATAGATTATTTTTCCTTTAGGACCGTTACATACGGCTGTCTGGGATACAGTTTCGAGCCAGTGTGATTTTAAGGCTAACTTGATAAGGTCCTGCAGGTCATCGGGTTTGGGCATATCTTCATTTCTCATATATGCCAGTTCCTGTACTACCACTGTAATCTCATCATCCGATGCTACTCCCATGACCTCTACTATCCCACAGAGTTCTTCAACATAAAGCATGATTTGTTATAGGCAGATTATGTGAAATAGTTTTTGTGTTTTACTGTTTACTTATCTAATTTATTTGCGTTGTTGTGGGAAATCGAATATTTGCCAGATTTTACATTGTATAATATGGTAAGTAAATATATTGATTATTTTAGGAATTCTCAACGGCACCTGCCGCAGACCAGGCATGGACCTGGACGCTGCCCAGGCAAGCCCTCCGGGACGGGAAGTGAAATATTTTTCAGGTTAAGAGCTGCTGGCTACCGGGATGACCTGGGGATGAGGAGCATGGGCCGTGAGCTAAGATCTTGGAGGATGGTGTGTAGTATGATTGGATTAGTATGCAAGAGCTACCAGCATTAAAGGAACGAAAATAATTTCATGTTTTGCTGGTTCTCTGATAAATAACCATTAAACAGGATTCAAAGCAACAAATCGATTTATTTAAGTGTAGTAAGACTCCGTACTATTAGTACGGAGATAGTTATTTGCGAGAATGGCTATCATGTGCATCCTTAAATCTTCACTTATTAAGGCACCCTTTTTCAACCGTTGTAATGCAACGGCAACTTTAATACAATATTAATTTTTAAGTAGTTTTAAATATTATTAGTAGTTAGTATTCACCACAAAATAGTTGGATGTTTGGGATTTGGATATAGACTATGTTTTGGCTTGTATACCAAAAATTAATATAAGTGATATACACACGGAAGGGCACTTCGAGACAAGATATAATCAGCGTCAACAACAAATACCTTTAACTATAAATGAAATCAAAACAAAAATTGTTACTGAAAAGCCAGTTACGATAATAAAACAAGACGACCAAAAATTTAAAATTGGGTATGAATTAAGCAGTGATTTTGATCTAACAATAATTATTAGTATAAATACTAGTAAATCATTAACTATGAAATTAGTGACTTTATTTATTGAGAAATCTGAGAAAAGGTGGCGTAAAGATGGTATATAAGTCGAAAGGAAATAAATGTGATTACGACTTCCAGAATGATAGTATCTTCTTTTATGGGGAGATTAATAATAACTATAACTTTTCCATCGATTTAGATGGAATTATTGTTGATTTTGATGATAAAAATTACATTACTGGTATTGAAATTCTAGATGCGTCTAAAAGATTTTCGTCTTCCAAAAAAGAACTTCTAAAAATCAATGATTTTGAAGCGACACTAGATGTAAACGAAAAAAATGTAGAAGTGAAAATGAAAATTGAGATAATTAAAAGAAATAGATTAATTAATAAATGTTTAGAAGCGCTTACATTAAATTCAATGGGCCTCCCAACAAGAACGCAGGGAATGGCAGTTACCTGTTGATATGAGTCAGTTGTTTTTTTATTTTTTGTGCCACATTCTTAATTTTGAAACCCATGTACCCGGAAAAGATGCCCTGTACAGAGCGTAGCGGCGTGCAGGGTTCGTGACTGAAGACGATGGGTGATTGTGCATCCTTTGAATAGCTTTCACAACTTCTCATATCCGCGAAACGTTAGATGCAATGTTATTTCCAAAATTTCTT
>JAGLRT010000035.1 GCA_023136155.1 Methanosarcinales archaeon | reverse complement strand
TGTTATTAATTTGTAGTGGACTAGTGTCAAGTCAAGCGTAAAGTGTCATACTGATTTTTTTAAATCCGCCAGCGCCATATAAGATATGGTAGATAGTCGCTATACGTTTCATGGTTGACTTGACACTAGCACATAATATAATTAAACAAAGTGTTATACTACACCGGACTTAATGCCGCTTCAGCCATTACAGCAGCCCTTACCAGTTTTATCTCATTATACAAGCAATCATCACCCAGTTTCTCCTTAATGGGGGACAGGGATTCATGCCCGACATCTGATATTGCATTCTTGATGGCCTGCTGCTTTTGTGCATCTACCCATTCATCTATGGAATCTATCTCACCTGCCATGACCAGTTTCTCGATATGGGCAATAATGGTGCTTACAGCAAGGTTTCGGGTATTCGCTATCTGTTGTATGGTCTGGCCTTTTCTATATAGATCAAGAGTTTCAAACTGTGTAGCAGATAAACTACCTTGTCCAACTTTGGGTGAAGTCTTATTTTGTACAGGCTTTACTTGTATGTGAGAAGCAATCTCGGCTAAGAATGCATCACCGTATTTTATCAATTTATTCTCGCCTACACCTGTTATGTCTAAGAACTCCTGGTGCGTCCGGGGTAACTTTGAAGCCATCTCATTAAGGCTGGAATCTGAAAAAATAATATATGGAGGCAGGTTTTTCCTGTCAGCCAGTGTTTTTCTTAACCCCCTTAACTTATCAAAGAGTTTAGTTTCGACAGACGTATTATTTTGCGGTCGTATTACCGCAACTTCTTCTGCAGGTTTCACCAGCGTTACCGCACGGTGTCCATCCAGTATCTCCCTGCTGTCCCGGTTCAATGTAAGCACAGGATACCTGGTACCATCAACGCGTAACAACCCCTGTTGTATCATTTCCCTGGCAAAGGCTTGCCATTGTGGTTTGGAATATTCGCATCCCCATCCATGACTTTTCAGCAATTGATGGCGTTTTGCAGTTATTTTTTTATTCTTTGATCCAATCAGTACATCAATCACATGATTCATACCGAACCGCTGGTCAAGCTCATCTATACAGGTCAGCAACTTTTGTGCGGCTCCGGTGCCATCAAAAGTTTCCCTGGGTGAAATACAGACATCGCACTTAGCACAATTTCGTCCGGTTGGTTCCTCACCAAAATAACTGAGCAACACTTCCCTACGGCAGCTACTGCTCTCACAGTAATTGGTCATTGCCCTGAGCTGGGCCAATGCAATATCCTGCTCTTTCTTGCTATTCTTCTTGTTGATAAAATACTCTATTTTATACCGATCTCCATGACTGAAGAACAGGATGCAATCACACTCAAGACCGTCCCGGCCACCCCGCCCTGTTTCCTGGTAGTAGCCTTCAAGGTTCTTAGGCAGGTCATAATGAATTACAAAACGTACATTGGGTTTGTCAATACCCATGCCAAAGGCAATGGTGGCAACAATTATATCAGTATCATCCTTAATGAAACATTCCTGGTTTTTTGCCCTCTGGATATCAGACAGGCCTGCATGGTACGGCAAAGCCCGAAAACCGCTACGTTGAAGCTTTGTTGTCAATGTATCTACAGTATTCCGGCTCTGGCAGTAGATGATACCGGAAGTACCCCTGCGCTTTTTTAGGTACCCAAGTAATTTAGAATAGGCATCTTTCTTGGGCCAGACCTGATATAAAAGGTTTGGGCGGTCAAAACCTGCCACATAAGTATTATATCCGGTCAGGTTCAGTTGCGTGGTGATGTCTTCCTGCACTTTTGTGGTAGCAGTTGCAGTCAGGGCAATTATTGGAACTTGCGGGAATCGTGACCTCAATGTCTTGATCCTACGGTACTCAGGTCTGAAATCATGTCCCCATTCCGAAATACAATGAGCCTCATCAACAGCGAACAGGCTGACCTTCACTTGATTTAATAATCCAAGTGTCTGTGACATCAAAAGCCGTTCTGGTGCTACATAAAGTATCTTGATCTGGTTATCAAGAATCGCAGACGTGATCTCAGATGTCTCATGAGGGGATTGAGTGCTATTGAGATATGCTGCAGCAATTCCATTTGACTTCAAACTATCTACCTGGTCTTTCATCAATGAGATGAGCGGTGAGATGACCACGGTCAGCCCTTCCATGAGAAGTGCAGGAAACTGGAAACATAGTGATTTCCCGCCTCCGGTTGGCATCAATACAAAAGTGTCTTTTTTATCCAGGACATCCCTGATAATGTCCTCCTGGAGTGGGCGGAATTCTGTATAGCCAAAGTATTTCTGAAGTGTCTGGTGCATATTGATACCATAAATAATTGATTATAATGCCGATATGTGTTATTGATGTAATCTACAATACTCACGAACTGATATAATATACTGCCAAGCGGGGCGAAAGTAATATTGTTATTAAATTACCTGCAAAATAAGGATTCATCAGAAAAGGTAAAATAGTGAAAAGGTATAGTAGGAGCACACAAACCCTCTTTTTGGGGCCGTAGGGTAGCCTGGACCATCCTGCAAGGCTGGGGGTCTTGCGACCGGAGTTCGAATCTCCGCGGCCCCATACTACTCAGGCCAGTAGCGGGCCGCACACGTATGCAGCCCTGCGGGCTACATACGTGGACTTAACATAATCGGCCTGCTAATGCCCATGTGATTGCAAACATTGGCTTGATAAGGCAGGGAATAGAAACGATAATGGAAGAAATGTTCATGACATTGGGGACACCCCAAAGCATGAAAATCGTGATGTATTTTCATACCAAACCGTAGATCTAAAGCTTTTCGGAGAACTGGGTGGTAAAAGGACCGTTGACAAAAAAGAGAAATGGTGTATCCACTAAAAGAGAAACTCATCAGTCATCGGTTAAGGAGATTCAATAGCTAAATCGGCATCGTTTGCAAAACCGATTCAGACATCTATACCTCAGTATTATTCTGATGATGAAATTTTATTCCATAGTATTAAATTCTATGCCCCTTTTATCCAGTTCCCGGATTATCTCTTCAAAGAATATGCCGCTGCCCTGAATATGTGTATGCTCCGCTTCATACAGTCGTCCGCCTTCCATTCCTGTACTTGTGGTCAATGCACCGCATGAGGGACTGCCCGGTATTCCCACCAGAGTAATAAGGTGTCCCGAATGATAGAGCATCTCAATAGTATCAGCCGCTGGCTGGAAGACCTGCCTGCAGAACCGCCGGTAGTATGGGATATCAAGCTGTTCTTTAGTTATTTCCCAGCGTTTGGGTCCCATAAAGATAAACTCAGGACAGGGAAGCTGGATGATATTATCAATGAAACTGGGGCGCTTCGGTGGCTTTAAACCTTTCAACCGGACAAACGGATTTACCAGGCAGTGTGCGATTACGTAAATTTCATGCATGGTTTAGGTATTTGGCATCAATTTAGTTAACTTTTTTGACCTTACATAAAGTGTAATTTATGTACTCACTTCAGACACAATACCACGATCCAGTTATAAAGCGAATAGATCAGATGTAACTACAAACCCGTGTCTTTTTAAATTTACATACACAGATTGCAAAGATTACACTGATTTTACCTAAAATCAGTGTCAACAAAATAAATGATTTTTGGAACCGCGCCCTCAATTCAAAATGACAACAGTAAAGATTTTTGCATTTTGTTCTCCCGCAATATTCATATAGAAGTACAAACATGTAAAACCGACTCTAATTAATATTAATCATTACCAATAGGAGGAACAATAATTATGGCAGGACAATTAGGAGGACAGCCAATATTCATTTTGCGGGAAGGGACAGAGCGCTCCCGTGGTAAGGAAGCACAGAACAGTAATATCATGGCAGCAAGGGCAGTGGCCAATGCTGTGCGCACAACCCTGGGTCCCAAAGGCATGGATAAGATGCTGGTGGACTCAATGGGCGATATCGTCATTACCAACGATGGTGCCCAGATATTGAAAGAAATGGATATCGAGCATCCGGCAGCCAAGATGCTGGTAGAGGTGGCCAAAACCCAGGACGATGAAGTAGGGGATGGCACCACAACTGCCGCAATTATGGCAGGCGAACTGCTGAAAAAAGCAGAAGATCTGCTTAACCAGGATGTTCATCCTACAATTATCGCAGCCGGGTACCGGATGGCATCTGACAAAGCCAAAGAAATACTTGCAGGTTTGGTCAGTAAGGTATCAGAGGACGAAGAAGAATTGTTGTTAAAGATTGCCGGTACAGCTATCACAGGCAAGGGTGCAGAGGGCGCAAAAGATAAACTTGCTCAACTTTCAGTGGCAGCGGTTCGCTCCGTAGTAGAGGTCACTGAAGGCAAGAAGACTGTTGACCGTGAAGATATCAAACTGGAAACCAAGGTTGGAGCCAGTGTCGAAGATTCAGAACTCATCGAAGGCATGGTAGTGGCTAAAGGCAGGGTACATGATAACATGCCCAAGAAAGTAGAGAATGCTAAGATACTGCTGCTCAACACTCAGGTTGAACTCTCTAAAACCGAAGTCGATGCCGAGATTAATATCACTTCTCCTGACCAGTTACAGTTATTCCTTGATCAGGAAGAAAAAATGCTCACAGATAAGGTGAACCTCATAGTTGCCAGTGGTGCGAACGTGCTGTTCTGCCAGAAAGGTATCGATGATATGGCACAGCATTTCCTGGCCAAGGCCGGTATATTTTCCATACGCCGCTTTTTGAAGAGCGATATGGAAAAGATGGCACGGGCTACAAGCGGTACCATTGTCAATAATATCAAAGAAATATCCGAATCAGACATGGGCTTTGCCGGTTTGGTGGAAGAGCGTAAAGTGGGCGGTGAAGCAACCACTTTCATTACCAAGTGCAAGAATCCAAAAGCGGTATCTGTGGTATTGCGTGGTGGTACAGAGCATGTGGTGAAAAGTGTTGAGACCGCTTTTGAGGATGCAACGCGTGTAGTAGGCGTAGTCATCGAGGATGGAGAACTGTTAGCCGGTGGCGGCTCGCCAGAAGTCGAGCTGGCCCTGCGTCTCAAGGAATATGCAGCCACCCTCAAGGGCAGGGAACAGTTGGCCGTCAATGCCTTTGCCGAAGCACTGGAAATTGTACCCCGCACCCTGGCAGAGAATGCCGGTCTGGATCCCATCGACAAACTGGTGGAACTGCGCAGCCAGCATGAGCAGGGTGTAAAGACAGCGGGTCTGAACGTAATTAGTGGTGAAGTGGTGGATATGTGGGAAGAAGGTGTGGTCGAACCCCTGAGGGTCAAGACCCAGGCACTGAACTCTGCAACAGAAGCCGCGACAATGATATTGAGGATAGATGACGTAATTGCATCCACAAAATCTGCGGGTATGCCACCAGACGGAATGCCACCCGGTGGTATGCCTGATATGGACATGGATTTCTAAATGTCGAAAATAGTGCTGTGCCAATTGGCACAGCCTTTCTTTTTATATACACACGCTTAACTGGTAAGAGCAGGAATATTCTACTGTTGATAAATAATTATGGGAGGTCCTTCCTGTGGAAGCACTCGACACATCAAAACATACAAAGGAAGAATCAATTGAGATATTGAAAAAGGAACTGTCAGAGCATCCTTTCCTGTATCTTACAGGCCCCCAGGGTGGTGGAAAAACCAGCCTGAGCATCATGATGGCAGATGAGAACGTAGGTGCCATCTATGAAGGCAGGGCACGGGCAGCGCAGCCAGTCATAATGATTCGGCGCGACCTGCTGGAGAGGATGGAACAGGAAATTGTAGAACGCCGCAAACTTCCTATCTTTGACGGGGACGAGTCAGTATATGTTGATGTGACAATGCTGGATAAGCTTAATTACATTATCGAATCGGTATTTGACCTGATGGAACTGGGTGAGGAAAAGTTATACACTGAGATGGAACAGTTGGTAGCTTCAATTGGTGTAGTGCCCAGGAATCTTGAGGTGATTGCTGATGAGGACACCCTGGTGAGACGGAGGCTGGAGCGACATATGGACGCTTCCAGGCGGCTGGAAGAATTGCTGCAAAAAGAGAAACAATACGGCATCAAATCCAACATGTTGGGTATCCAGGGTGCAAAGGTATTGGACATTATAGCCCGTGATGGTGTGGGTAAGTACGAGGACGGACAGTTTTCAAGAACGGTTGAGGATTTTGACCGTTTAATACCAACCAAGGATATGACTTTTGGACAGTGCCTGCTAAAGATCGTGGAAATATCCAACGAAGAAAACAAAGAATCCGGATTACTTATATTGCATTCAAAGGATGGTACACAAAAGATTATCAGTGACCTTGTGGTAGGAAAACAAGAAAATTCCATGATAGGTGTCACGTTACTTGAGGTATATGTGGGGTACAGGCAGAACCGTTCTATGTACCAGACCTATAAGGGGGGCATTGATGGGCATGTTGAAGTGATTCATTCTTTCACACCTAAGTTGCAGGAGGCAGTAGGGGTTAAAGAGTTGATGGGTTTGAACCTGGACTACTTTACAGAAGAAGATAAGGCAATTGCAGCCGGATTGTTGTCTGAAGCCGATATTGCAGCAGCCGAGAGGTTCGGCATCACTGTTACCGTGGTTGATACTGATGGTAAAATTGAATCATCTGACCCTGAGCGTGTAGAAAAACTGGACCGGTTTATGTATGAAGCATTCCAGGGGTTCAAAGTGAACGAGGGTTAAGATAAGTAAAACCGTTTTATGGTACAATGTTCAATTATGTTGAAAATATTGTAGGCTTTTCAAGGGAAGCTTTTTTTGATGTCCACGACCCGGAGGTACCATCTGGCGAAGAATGTCTGGAGATGGACCTGACCTGGAAGACCTTTGACATGTTGGCTGAACTGCAACCAAGATAAACACAGTTGCTAAAACGAAATGTTCCTGGTCCATTAAACTTAGAAAAATTTAATATCAAAAGGATGATATTACTCTGAGTAATTAAGTTACAGTATAATAAAGGGTACATTAACTATGGTCCTTCCCACACCTGAAGATATTAAGAAACAAAGGACAAGTCTTAATCTTACCCAGAATGAGCTGGCCAGACTTGCTGGTGTGAGCCAGTCCCTGATAGCACGCATCGAAGCCGGTGATGTTGATCCGAGGTTATCCACTTTGAACAAAATATTTCGTTCTTTTGAAGCTACACAAAAAGAGAGGGTGCTGGCTGTTGACCTAATGCACAAACCAGTTATACATACACATCCGGACTCTTCAGTTGAAGAGGCTGTGGATATCATGGAGAAAGAAGGTTTTTCGCAAGTGCCTGTTATTGAAAACGGAGTACCTGTTGGTAGTATATCTTCTGACAAGGTTGTTCATTCCATGACAGAGAAGAATACTGAAAAATTGTCCAATATGCAGGTAAAGGAGATTATGTCTGGCTCATTTCCCACGGTTTCAAAAGATACGGTGGTCACCACCATCTCCCACTTGCTTGAACAGAGTCATGCTGTGCTGGTGGTGGAACAAGGTAAGGTGATGGGTGTGGTCACCCAGCACGATGTGATGAAACTGGTTCACAAGAAAAAGGATAATATAAACTAAAGGAAATCCTGATATGCTACCGGAAAATGATTTAAAGATAATAACTGAAACGCTTGGAAGAGAACCCACAGAAGTTGAACAGGGATGTTTTTTGAACCTCTGGAGTGAACACTGTTCATACCGTTCCAGTGCATCCATACTGAAAACTTTCCCAACCACAGGTGAACGGGTCATCATCGGTCCCGGGGATGATGCTGCAATCGTGCGCCTTGAGGACGGCTGGGTGCTGGCTATAGGTATGGAGAGCCACAACCATCCTTCATATGTGGACCCATACAACGGAGCTGCCACGGGTGTTGGCGGTATTGTGCGTGACATAATTTCAATGGGCGCCCGGCCCATAGCCCTTATGGACCCCCTGTATTTCGGGCCCCTGGACAATGAGAAGAACAGGTACCTGTTCGAACACGTTATCATGGGCATTGCAGGATACGGGAACTGTATCGGCGTGCCAGTGGTCAGGGGAGAGGCCTATTTCCATGAGAGTTTTAGCGGTAACCCCCTGGTCAATGTAGTGTGTGTGGGATTGGCCCGCGAAGATAAAGTAGTAACTGCAACAGCCCAGAAAGCCGGAAATAAAGTGATACTTATGGGTTCTTCAACTGGCCGTGACGGTATGGGCGGTGCATCGTTCGCATCCAAAGATTTGAGCGAAGAATCCGAATCAGAAGAGCGTCACAGCGTACAGATAGGTGACCCGTTCACAGAGAAACTGGTCATGGAGGCCACTCTTGAAGCAGTGAATAATGGACTGGTACTGGCATGCCGTGACCTTGGTGCAGCCGGATTGGCAGGCGCCAGCAGTGAAATGGCAGCCAAAGGTGAATTAGGTATGCACATCATTGCTGACAAGGTCCATCTCAGGGACGATACACTCACACCTTATGAAATACTGATTTCAGAGTCACAGGAACGCATGGTACTGGAAGTGGAACCAGGGAATGTGGATGCTGTGCTGGCAATAGCAGAAAAGTACGACCTGAAAGCCAACCTGATTGGCGAATTCACACAAGAGACCAGGTACCTTGTAGAGTACAAGGGTGAAGTTGTGGTAGACATACCTATATTATTCCTATGCGGGGGTGCGCCATCTTCTGAAGCTGAATCCATGTCAGTGCAGAGGCAACCAGATACCCGCATACCACCAATACCCGAAGACTTGAAGGCTACTATCATCAGTTTACTTTCAACACCTAACATTGCATCCAAGGAATGGGTATATCGCCAATATGACCATGAGGTGCAGGTACGCACCCTGGTAAAGCCAGGCCATGATGCCGGTGTGCTTCGGATTATAGATGACAAAAAGGGACTTGCCCTGTCATGCGGTTGCAACCCGGCCCACGTTGAGGCCGACCCGTACAGCGGTGGTGCGGGTGCGGTGATTGAGAATGTCATGAATATGGCTGCTGTTGGTGGCCGGCCGCTGGCACTGGTGGATTGCCTGAACTTTGGTAACCCTGAGCGCCCCGAGATTTTCGAACAGTTCAAGCAGGCGGCCCTGGGTATTGGGGATGCGGCCAGAACCCTGGGAATCCCTGTGGTGGGGGGTAATGTGTCTTTCTACAATGAAAGTGACGAGTTTGGTACTGCCATAGCACCTACACCTAGTATTGGTATGGTGGGTTGGGTGGATGACCTGGGCCGGATTCCTGGAAGTACGTTCCAGCAGTCGGGCGAGGCAGTGATACTGGTGGGCGAGACAAAGGGCGAACTGGGCGGCAGTGAATACTATTCCATGATTGGGGAAAAGCAGAACGGAATTCCCCCATCGGTTCCTAAAAAATTGGAACGAACAGTCAATGCCGTGATAAGTACCATCGAGTCGGGTCTTGTGACATCGGCCCACGACATATCCCATGGGGGAATGGCAATTTCCTTGTGCGAAATGGTGGGTCAGGTGGGTGCAGAAGTGAATGTATCGGGCATATTATCGCAGGCTGACGATACGCTATTCTCTGAGTCCCTGGCCAGAATGCTCATAACCACACCAGAGCCGCAAAAGGTGATGGACTTGCTCTCAGGTATCCCGTGTAAACAGATCGGTACCACAGGTGGGCAGGACTTGATAATACGAGTAAATGATCAGGAGATTCAACTCACCAGTTCAGAAATTGAAAAGGCCAGTCAGAGCATTTCAAACATGATGATGGATTGAATTCCATGTTTTCATGATATATATTCGGCTCATCGCTGTTTTGTGTGGGTAGCTCTGTATTCAGTATTCATAGCTCACTGCCATACATAGCATCCATTCCGTAGATAATAGAGGAATCATCAGGATTCCATGATCTTTGTATTCATCAGCTGTGTAGTTTGTCAGCTTGAACTGTGCAGTGACTTTAGGTAGATTTTCGCATCATATTGGTGGCATTTAAGTTAATTAACTACATTATCCAGTCACAGGTGAAGTGATAATGGCAATACATCCAATTGAATTCCGCTACGGCACTAATGAAATGAAGCAGGTATGGAGTGAAGAGTCTAAACTGAGGAAATTGCTCCTGGCAGAAGCTGCCCTTGCAAAGGCCGAAGCAGATGTGGGTATGATACCAGAGACAGCGGCCAGTGAGATATCTGTGGTGGCAGATAGTGTAAAACTGGAAAGGGTGAACGAGATAGAAGATGAGATTCATCATGATATGATGGCTGTGGTGCTGGCATTATCCGAACAATGTAAAGATGAGGGGAAATGGGTACATTTCGGTGCTACTTCCAATGATATGCTTGATACCCAGCTTGCACTACAAATTAAGGACAGCATTGACCTGCTTCGCAGCAAAACCATAGCTGTACGTGATGCTCTGGTCAACCGGGCAGATGAGCACAAACGTACGGTTTGTGTGGGCAGGACGCACGGCCAGATAGGCGTGCCAACCACTTACGGTTTGCGTTTTGCAGTCTGGGCCAGTGAGATGGACAGGCACCTGGAACGACTGAACCAGCTTACACCAAGGGCCACTGTTGGCCAGATGACGGGAGCAGTAGGTACCCAGGCGGCTTTCGGACAGGACGGTATTGAGATTCAGCGCCGTGCTATGGAATATCTGGGACTGGCCAGTGTGGAGGTATCCACGCAGATCATACAGCGGGACAGGCATGCTGAATTCGTGATGTGGATGGCCAATACTGTTACCACGCTGGATAAGATATGCGTGGAACTGCGCTCATTGCAACGTAGCGAGATCGCAGAGGTGGAGGAAAGTTTTGGCAAGAAACAGGTGGGTTCATCCACCATGCCCCACAAGCGCAATCCTATCAAGAGCGAGCAGGTGTGTGGACTGGCACGTATCGTGAGGGCTATGGTGGAGCCAGAGTTGTTGAATAATACTCTGTGGGATGAGCGGGACCTGACCAACAGTTCCAGTGAGAGGGTTATCTTCCCTGAGACCTGCGTACTAACTGACCACATCCTGAAATTGGCAGAGGGTATTATAGTAAATCTGAGGTTTTATCCAGAGAATATCAAGCGTAATCTGGACCTTATGAAGGGTTTGAACATGGGCGAAGCGGTAATGATCGAGCTTGCCAAACGGGGTGTGGGCAGGCAAGAGGCTCATGAGATAGTGAGGAGCAGTGCTATGGAGGCTCATGAGTCAGGCAGGCATATGAAGGATGTACTGGTGTCACGGACTGAGGTTATTGAGTTTATTAGTGCTAAAGAGATTGTGGGGATAATGGACCCTGAAGGGTATATCGGGACTGCGGTTGAACAGGTTGAAGCTGTTGTGGGGCGGTTAAGGGAAAAAAAGCATTGATATGATGAGACAATTTCGATTGCAAAAAGGCCAAATAATCAATTGCAGTTGCTGCTGGCGGTTCATGATAATGTAATATATCTGCAAAGATAGCTGAATAGATCGGATCACTCCTGGTTTTTCGAATCTACATTTTTCGTGAACCATTTGTTTGTATGGGATTGTATAGTTTTACTGGATTCCCATCACATTTCAGTGCAGAATATAACGAAAAAACAATGCATTATCCGCTTTTATCAGCTATAATCCACGGTTAACGGAACTGATTATTAAGTGTAACCAAAAAATAATGAAAAGTCTTCTGTTCTTTGCAGTAAATATTATGTTCATTGGTGGTTATTGTGTTTCATGGACACTATGCCAGATTTTGACCCAGAGGAAGCTGCAAAGAAAATAACTGATTTCATCAGGTCTTATGTGAATAAATCCGGCACCAAAGGTGCTGTAATCGGACTTAGCGGGGGCATCGATTCTGCAGTTGCTACTTATCTGGCAGTGAGGGCACTGGGCAGGGAGAACGTACTTGCTATAACCATGCCTGAAAGTAGTCTGACACCTGCTGAGGATGTGCTTGATGCCACCGACATGGCAAATATCCTGAACATAGACTTTTCAGTGGTGGATATATCTGAAACACTTAATTCTTTCATCATCTCCATACCTGAAATGGTGGAAGATGACCGGATGTCACTGGGGAACCTGAAGGCCAGGATCAGGATGTGTACCCTGTATTATTATGCAAACATGATGGAACGTATTGTGGTGGGTACAGGTAACAGGACAGAACTGCTATTAGGTTATTTCACTAAATACGGAGACGGGGGAGTGGATATTGAACCGCTGGGTAATCTATTCAAGACCCAGGTCAGGGAACTGGCACAATATCTGGATGTACCCAGGCATATCATAAACAAACCGCCTACTGCGGGATTGTGGCCAGGGCAGACAGATGAGAAGGAACTGGGCCTGACCTATGAAGAGATTGATAATGCATTGGTTGCACTTCTGGACAAAAAAGAATCTCTTGAATTCGTGGTGAACAGGTATGGAATAAAAGAAGTGGTAATAGTAGATATGCTTGCACGGATTGATAAAAATATTCACAAATGTCAACCTGCCCCAACACCTCCAAAATAGACCGGAACTGGATTGCCCGAAACAAGATTCAAAACGTGAATCTAGAACAGTTAGATGTCCGACAGAGTCGGACAGACACAAAGTTACACTCCACGCACTATCAAAAAATACTGCCAAATAATTCTCTCAGGACAACAGTTGGGTCGATATTTGTCACACTCAGCACCACATAAACTCCTATGAATGTACCCAGCACACTTCCTAAATTAGCAAGGGCCGCCACCAGCAGCACTCGAAACAGCCGGTTACTCATCATTTCATTAACGGTCTCAGCTTCCAGAATTTTCTTAAAATCATCAGTAGATGGAGGGCGTTGTTTTGCTTCCATAAGTCCTGCAAACCAGCCTGCTGCCATCAAAGGATTCAGGGATGTAAGCCAGGCCACTGAAAATGCAGTCAGTATAGATTTTGGATGCCCCCTGGCCATAGCTGCGCCGGCAGCACTTAGTACACCGTTTATTATAATCCAGTAGCCCATGGCTATAAGTAACATGTATGGTTCGATCGCACCTTTGATAATCCCAAAAATGACCAGCAAAAACGTGGCAATGGCAATAGCCACGAAACTAAATCCAACTATCTTCATGATGTTGAACCTCTTTTTTGGTATACTTACCAGTTGTTCCATGGGGGGAAGGCTCTCTGGGTGCTGCAGGTAATTATTGATACCCTGTTTGTGCCCGGCACCTACCACAGCAACAACCCTGTCATTCTTTGCAGCCTTCAGCAGGTTTGTAGTCATATAAGCATCACGTTCATCTATGAACACCCTTGCAGCTGATGGTGCAAATTTACGTAGTTCTTCGATTAATTGGGTGACAACATCAGTTTCGGTTACAGAATCAATATCCATTTCCTTACCACCTAACCCCACAGCTGCCATCAATATAGCTCCTGTCATTTTTAGTTTTTCCCAAAGACCCATGCTTTGCCAGAATCGCTGCAGAGTTACCTGGATGTCCCGATCCAAAAGTACGATACGGGCACCCGTGGATTCAGCTTTTTTAATTGCATGGATCATCTCAGCCCCTGGGTCAACCCCCATATCGTCTCCGATCTTCTTTTGTACGTAGGCCAATAACCAGTGTATCAGAAAATAATAAGGCTGGTTGCCGCCGAGAATATCCTTTGGTGAGATCTTCTTTGACTCTACCTGCTCGGTCAGTGCCTGATACCGTGCAGGACACAGTTCTACTGCGACCACATCTGGCTGCTCACGCTCTATAGCCTCGTCAACCTCTTTCACACTTTTATCTGAAACGTGGGCCGTACCCACTATGATAATATTTTCTACCGGGTTATCAGAGATAGGGGGATGTTCCCTGTCTGACTGGGAAATGTTGAACGAATAGTTAATATCGTATTGATTGTCTTCTGAATTCATTCATTCACCGTATATGTAAGGTAATTAATGGTAAGAACACTGATGATATATCGGGATACTACAAATACTTTCATGAACGAGAAAGTCCTCGCTATGTTCGGAATAACTCGAATACATGATGTCATCATGTACTACTAATAAACTATATAACCAGTCAGGTTTAAAGAGTAGCAATAGAGGGAATAACATGCGCGCTGAAGTATCAACCTTGTTTGGATTAAATGTTTATACTGACAAAGGAGTCTATGTTGGAAAGGTCAATGATCTTGTACTGGATCCAAACGAATCCAGAATATCAGGATTGGCTGTTGGGAAAATCAACTCGGAATTATTCAATAAAGCGGATAAAGGTGTAATTCTTCCTTACCGCTGGGTAATTGCATCAGGTGATATAATCATTATTAAACAGATGGTTCACCGGTTCAAGAAAGATGCAAAAGAACCTGAAAATGAATCCGATTAAAGATTCACAATTACAGGATGAAGAATCGGGAATTGTTTTCACAGCTAAAGGTTGTCAGCACTGCTGTATTAAGAGTGGATGGTAGAGGTTTTTCCAAAGCCCTCCGTAAACTTGAATTCAATAAACCCTATGATATTCGTTTTACTGAGGGTATGGTTCGCTCTACCCATGATTTTTTCAGCAAAAGCGGTATTAATCCTACGTTAGCATATCTATTCTCGGATGAGATGAATCTGGTATTTGTCCAGGACTTACCTTTTAACGGCAGGCTTGAGAAAATCGATTCTGTTATTCCCAGCTTCATTGCTTCGGCACTTACCATAAATCTGGGAATTGCACAACCCCTGTCTTTTGATTCAAGAGTATCCATCATAGACCGTAATGACATTACTGAATACCTCAACTGGCGACAAAATGAGTGCTGGCGTAATCTGATAAGCTCATACGGCTATTATCTGTTGCGCGAAGACGGAATGGATGCTAAAGAGGCTGCAGAAAAGCTGGAAGGTATGAAATCAGAAAAATTGCATCAGCTTGCCTGGGAACATGGTATAAATCTGGCAGAAACACCTGCATGGCAGCGCCGGGGTGTCATGGTTTATAAACAAAAGTTCGAAAAACAAGGTCACAATCCTCTCACCGGTGAAGATTCAAAGGTTAACAGGTCAAAGATAATAGAAGATTGGGAACTTCCACGATTCAAATCAGATGAGGGGCAACAGTTGATAAATTCAATTATCCACGATTCTAAAACTTAGGATATCTCATTTTTGAAGTCTTTGCAGTCAAAGTCAGAAGCGGGCCGAACTCCAGAATCAACTAAATTATTTTAGAATGAAAAGCATAAGTGTATCTTCTGCTAAATTATATTGTAAGAGGGGATGGGAATTGCCAGCTAAAATTAAAGTAGCGAACCCCAACAGGTGCATAAATTGTTACAGTTGTATGCTTGCCTGCAGCCGTACTAATGCAAATTCAGTATCGCTGATAGACAGTGCAATTGATGTCCGTACATCCGGGGGTATCGAGAGTGGAATCGGTATAATTGTCTGCCGTTCATGTATAGACCCACCCTGCGCCAGGGCATGCCCGACAGGAGCCCTGACACCCCGCAACGGCGGCGGTGTGGTGCTGGATAAGGACCTGTGCGACTCGTGTAGGGTATGTGCTGATGCCTGCCTACCTCGTGCGATTCATTTTGACAGGGCGGATATGCCGGTAATCTGCATCCACTGCGGAGTATGTGCCAAGTTTTGCAGTCACGATGTACTTGAGATAAGAAAGACCGAGGTGATGTGATATGTGGTCCAATGTGCTATATATCGACCTCGAGACCGCTGAACACCATATCCGGGACCGCAGCGACCTGTTCGAAAAATATCTGGGTGGCACGGGAGTGGCTACACAATTACTGCTGGAAGAGTGTCCTGCCGGAATCGATGCACTCTCACCTGGGAATCCCATCATATTCAGTATCGGACCCCTGACCACCATCTTCCCCTGTGTCTCCAAGGTGGTGTCCATGTTCAAGTCACCAATGACCGGAGAGATGGGTGAATCCCATGCAGGCGGGCGGCTGGCAATGGCAATGCGATTTGCCGGATATGACAGCATAGTCATTAAAGGGCGCGCTTCCAAACCAACATACTTGTCCATTCACGATGATGAAGTAAAACTCAAGGACGCCACAAGTATCTGGAACCTGTCATCCATAGAGGTAACAGGCAAAATTCTGCGCGAAGTAGAGCCTGGAAAAGGCAGGCGCAGTATCATGCGTATAGGTAAGGCCGGGGTCAACCAGGTAAAGTATGCGAACGTGAATGTGGATACGTATCGACATTTCGGCAGGCTGGGCCTGGGTGCGGTATTTGGCAGCAAGAACCTCAAAGCCATCGTTATATCAGGGACCGAAGAGGTAGAATTGCCAGACATGCCCGCCTACAAGAAGATGTACAGCAAACTCTATGGAGAAGTGGTAGATACCGAAGTCATGGACAAATACCATGACCTGGGTACAGCTGCCAATATCAATGTACTGAACCAGTTGAAAGGGCTTCCCACCAAGAACCTCAAGCAATCGCACTTCGAAAATGCTGAGAGTATTTCAGGCGAATACTTTGCAGATAACCTGTTGCTGCGAAAGATCGCATGCAGTAACTGTCCTATCGGGTGTATTCATATTGCTATGCTCAAGACGCCATTCCAAAAAGGGCACGAATTCGAGGTATCCCATATCAGTTATGATTATGAACTCATCTATTCTCTGGGTACGAACCTTGGTATCACCATGGGTGAGGATGTGCTGCGTCTTATTGACAGGTGTGAACAGCATGGTCTTGACATCATGAGCACTGGAGGTGTGCTGGCATGGGCCACTGAAATGTATGAACGCGATCTTATCACGCCCCCGGATACCCTGGGCATATCACTGCGCTGGGGTGATACTGATAATTACCTGAAAATGATAGACCGCATTGTTGAAATGCCAAACAAGTTTTATCAGGCACTGGCAAAAGGTACTGCATTGGCAGCAACAGAATATGGCGGTGAGGACTTTGCCATAAACCTGGGACGTCTTGAAATTGCAGGGTACCATACAGGCCCTGCTTCAATAGTGGGGCAGATAGTGGGTGTACGTCATTCCCATCTGGACAATGGTGGGTACAGCATCGACCAGAAAGCTTCCAGCCAGCCGTTAAGTGAAGAACAAATGGTGGACAAACTCATCTATGAGGACTACTGGCGCATGATTAACAATAGCTTGGTATGCTGCCTGTTTGCCAGGGGTGTTTATAGTGAGCAGAACATGGTAGATGCTCTTGAATGTGTAGGTATCAAAAAGACCAGGGACGAACTTGAAGCAATAGGCAGGAAGATATTCCTGGCAAAGTATGAATTCAAGAAACGGGAAGGGTTTGATGTAGATAAAGTGTTTGTTCCTGCACGGTTCTTTGAAACAGTATCCCAGTTGGGTATGCTGCAGAAAAATACCATAGAGAAGATGCTGAAATTATATCGGAAAAAGACAGGCATATAAATGCAAAAACCAATAAAAATTTTATTATCAATAAAATGGGAGTGGGAAGATGGATTTCAATCAGGAAAGGATAACAACAGTCCATGATTTCAGGATAGATGGGAAGACCATAATGTCCTCTCTGGAAGAGCTGGCAGAGGAGCGTCCGATGACGCTGTTGATACCAATGCTCTATGAAGAGATACATGGAAACAGTTTGGACAACATCATTGATTGTATCAATGAGTCTACATATCTAAGCAAGGTCATCATTGCGCTTGCTGCAGAAAATGAAAAAAAATATATTGAAGTAAAGAACTTTTTTTCCAGACTCAGGATACCTTACACAATTGTTTGGTGTAACGGGCCGACTGTGGCCCAGGTAATTGAAGAATTAAAGGAGAGAGGGCTTGACATCACCATGTTTTCAGGCAAGGGTAAGGATACCTGGATATCCCTGGGTGTTGCAAGCCTGGATAGTTATGCCATTGGCATGCATGATGCGGACATTGTGTCATATACAAAACTAATGCCAGCAAAGCTATTTTATCCAATCGTGGAACCAGACCTCAGTTTTTTCTTCAATAAAGGTTACTATGCAAGGATTGACATGGATAACCTGATAATGTACGGCAGGGTTTGCAGGCTATTTTTGAATCCTATGTTGAATGCGTTGCTTGAGAAGACCAAATACAGTTCGAATTTCCTCAAATACATGTGTGCATTTAAATATCCGCTATCCGGCGAGTTCGGCATGACCTCAGACCTTGCCATAAACATCCGCATTCCAGGCGATTGGGGGCTGGAGGTGGGACTGCTTGCAGAAGTTTACAAGAGCACGGCATTAAAGAGAATATCCCAGATGGACCTTGAATTCTATGAGCATAAGCACCGTTCCATAGGCGATGGTTCTGAGGGTGCTATCCAGAAGATGATAAAGGATATCACAAAGACCATATTTAGGAACTTGGTAGAAGTTGATGGGATTGATATTAACGAGGCGTTCCTGCAAAGCGCCAATGTACTGTTCAAACGTATAGCTCAGGACCGCATACGACAATATCATGCCGATGCCATGTGCAACGGCCTGAATTATAGCAGGCATGCAGAAGAATGTATGGTCGAGGAATTTTCAAAGATTATGTTTGCGTCAGGAAAAGAATATATTGATTACCCAAGCGGAGTACTGCTGCCTGACTGGAAAAGGGCTATATCTGCCATGCCGGATCTCAGGGAAAAGTTGAAAGATGCTGCCCTGCATGATTACAATACTTACAAGTAGTAAAGAAATACCAGATACTCATAACTTAATAATCAATTAAATAATCCAATACTTTTTATCTTTTCAGGATTTATTCAAAAATTTCTTTCTATAATTATTATATGCAATAATGAACTCGGCATGGGGCCAGATGAGGGGCATGGTAACATAGGCAAATCCTTCTTTCCATTTGGGATGTTCCTTTATCAGGTCTATCATTTTCAGTTTGCTGTCCCTCAATATCTTGGCATTGGTATAATCTTCCAGCCACATCTCGAATCGCTCCACCGTTGAGATGTGTTCTGGCATCATGTAATCATGGGCCATATTTACCACCCAGCCCAGGTATTTCTTTGCCATATACTGGTTGTCCACTGCAGTATAATGGTTGGAAAGCTGGCATGTGAAATGAAACCAGGGACCATATCCACCATTATTACGGTCCCAGAGTTCAGGATACCGGTTCAACCCTCCCAGTTCTTCATCCCATAGTAATTTATCGATACGCTTTACCGTGTTTACGTTTCTAAGGTCATGCTCATCAATAAGACCGAACAATGCAGGGGCATACTCCACAGCGTCTATGTCTATCACACTGGATGCATAGGCATCGTATCCGATAGGTTCACTGCTTTTGTATTTCACCCTGATACATTTTATGAATGACCTGCGCCTTGGACTGTACAACCGTTCAAGGATTGCCTCTTTAACCTGTTCAGCGTGTAGCCGCCATTCTTCCACATCTTTGCCCAAAGCTTCTCCTATTTTCACTGCTCCGAAAAGTCCGGCACAGCATGTGGAATTGGCATATATCTCAAACCCATGCTCGTATGCAGGGTATTCGTGGATACTGTTAATGGTATGTATGAGGTTTACCTCTTCATTTTTATTCTGTAATATGAAATAAACTGCCTTTTCAATGGCTTCCCAGTACTGTTCGCAAAAGGAACGGTCAGCCAGACTTTCAAAGAACAGGCCACCTGTGGCCTTAAGGTACTGGTTAAGGGCGTAGAGAATGAGGCCATTACCGTCTATCTGCAAGTCCTTATAACTGGTATCGTTTCCGTCCACATCATACCGCTGGCTGAACTCACCTGATGGTTTCTGGGATGACAGCATGAATTCAAGGCCTTTTTTTGCTTCACCCAGCAATCCTGCAGAGATAGTGCCAAGAATGCAGATGGAGTGGTCACGGGGATAGATGAAGGGATATCTGGTTCCGGGTGGACTTGCATAGAACCCGCCGTTAGGATGTTGGTTTTCAACCAAAATCTTCATGCAGTTTTTGTAAAGTTTATCTGCCTCCTTAATGTCCATAGGCCCTACTCCTCCTTTACGAACTTAAAAACACAGATACTCTTTTCCATGATCTTATCGACATCTTTCTTTGTCACACCTGCTTTTTCGATAGCTTCTTCATTGTAGGCTGTCTTACTACCAGTCAAAGGAGACTTGCATGCAAGATGCAGGGTTTTTTGGCCTGCCATTTCTGCTCTTTTGACACGATAAGCGTGGTGCAAGAGGCAAAGGACAGAAGAAACTGCCGGGCATTCAACTTTATCCTCATCGGCTGCTTCACGTTCTTTTACATAGTCCACAATTATTTTAAATCCCTCTGGCCGCTCCCCAAACATATCAATATAACGGATTAATTCATGCGAAAAAGGACACATAGGCAAGTAATTCAAGTCACCCTCCGGATCTCCCTCAAGCCCGGGACCCTGGGTTTCACCCAGTTCTGTTCCAATGCGTATCAACCATTCCACGGTCATTTCAGCTCCTATCAAATCGACAAGGTCGGTTATACCTATCAAAAATGCCTGTGGCAGCATGCTGCCGAGTCTAATCATTACTCATCACTCCCATTGTACTATTAAATTTAACAGTATAATAACATATATCTTATTCCAGGATATCAATAAGTTCCCTGTTCCATCCGGCAGGACCAATACCATCTGCTTTTATTATCCCGGAATGTGGAATGGCAGGGTCATACAAGCCGCCCGGTTTTTGCACCAATATGGCAATATCCACTGCTTTTAACATGGGCAGGTCGTTTAGGCTGTCACCCAGACCGATTGTCCTGATACCAGGCCACTTGCGGCGGTACAGAGCGGTCAAAATATCCACCCCCCTTCCTTTATCGTTGTTGCCCATGATGTGATAATATCGTCCACCTCTGGTACAGTTAAAACCCCGCTTAACAATCTCTATTTCCAGTTCGTCATCTTTTGGTGCAGGACTCAATACCCTGAACGCTTCATCATAATCACGGCGTTTAGCCAGGGCTGCAACTTCTGCACTGAGTCCTGTATCCACACACACTTCGTCAATATCCATGTCTCCGAAACCAATAACCTCACACTGGATATCAGTGCATACTTCTTTTAGTGTCCTCTCAAGTATGTCATATTTTACTCCCAGTTCGATGACCTTGTAATGGTCAGATATTTTATCATAACCATAGGAAAAATCAAAATAATCTTCAGGAATGAATATAGCTCCGCCGTTCTCAGATATTAACGGATGGTATATTTCCAGTTCTTTGCAATATACTTCAAGTTCTGCCCTGGTCTTGCTGGTGCAGAACACCAGCGGAATGTGCTTTTTGCGTATCAGGTCAAGGGCTGGCAGGGCGGCTTCATATGAATAGGTGTCATGGTCTATCAGCGTGCCATCCATGTCGGTATATATGACGTATTCAGGCTCAGGCATCTTAATACTCCACTTAATACTCCATTATATATAGTGAAGTTGACAGGTATATTAAATTTTACTACAAGTCAGTAGTTCAAGGATAAGAGCGCACTGTTCTCCGGCATATGACCGATTTAAGGTTATACCTATTCTGTGCGGCCCCGTATTTTATAGTAATACAGTCCCAATGCACCTGCAATCACAAGCACCACTAACATATATGCGCTGTTCCCCACTTTTTCACTAAAAGGTATATCCTCATAGACCTTGATAGGGGCCTTCATGACATCTGATATCTGAATATCGCCACGTTCATCACGGAATTTCACTTCAGTATTGATTCC
>JAGLRT010000034.1 GCA_023136155.1 Methanosarcinales archaeon | reverse complement strand
GTTTCATCCCCTACGTTTTTGTAGGTTATGTAGACCACAGTCTGGTCACCGGGCATTGTATGGCCAATGACATCCACTACCTCAAAAGATGCCTTAGGTTTCACTATTATCGTCACAGGTAGACTTTGGTTCTTGGTAATGTACCAGTAATTATACTCCTGGTCAGGGTAGCCATCTACTTTGACATCGTACTGGTACTGGTATGTCAGGTTTAATGTAAATTCGTAGGTACCTGAAGGAGCATTGTTGAAAATCTCAATATCGAACTCCATAGGCGTGGAAACCTCACCTTCTCGCAGTGACCCGAACTGCTGAACCCCGCTCAGGATTTTTATGGGTAAATTATTATTGTTTTCCAGTGTTCCCCTGATATTCAGGGCAGTGGTCACATCATACTCTTTGTCCAGTTCGGTTTGGGCATCTATTGATTCATCGTCACTGGAAGGAATTTCATCGGTCTCGAATCCAAATACCAGGCCATCATTCATCAACTGGATGAACAATGTGGCTGTATCACCCGCATCATATTCGTTATCACCAACAAAAGATGCTGATAATCCCGGTTCACCTATCACGTCATAATAATCTGTTGTGAACTCCCAGATATTTGCAGGAATAGACTCAGAAGTTGCGTGGATGGGGGCTGCGAATATCAGCACCAATGTTAAAAATACAAGCATTTTTTTTTTAATATTCATAACGGCACAGTCCAATTTTCCAGTTATTTGTCAGACTCCGAATTTAGGTAATATCCGTGCAAATCGGTGTTAATCCGTGTCCGGAAAAATATAAATACACGGATTTCATGGATTTCACAGATTTGTAGTCGCATCTGCATCTGATATATTCTTTAGAATAACTGGATTTTATTATTGTATCATTCATAACTGATATCATTGCTAACCTTGGATATATTTTCCAAATCTTCTTTTTGTTACTTCAATGATTCTTTGTGTTACCTCATAGATATAATATTTATGAAAACATGTATGGGGTTAACATGAAATATGAAACAGAGTCCGGTTCATTCTACAACTATCTGAGCTCCGGCTGTAAATTCTGCCGGGATGGTGCAAAAATGGTACTGTTCGTAACCGGATTGTGCCATCGTGATTGTTTCTACTGCCCGGTATCAGAGGAAAAGCAACAAAACGATGTAACTTTTGCCAATGAGAGACCGATATTTTCACACGAGGATATACTCTGTGAAGCACACAGCATGCAAGCCCTGGGCACAGGAATTACCGGAGGCGAACCGTTGTTAGTGCTGGAGCGGGTCTTAGGTCACATAAAGCTACTCAAAGATGAATTCGGACCTGAACACCACATACATCTTTACACTGCCAGTACCCCTTCCAGGGAAATACTGGAACAACTCCACTCAACCGGACTTGACGAGATACGTTTCCATCCTGATATTGATACTTGGGACCGACTTGATTGTAGCAACCTTGCCACATCCATTGAAGAGGCTAAAACAGTTGGTCTGGATGTGGGTATTGAGATTCCCTCCCTCCCCGGAGCGCAGCAAGTGGCTGATTTTGCACTGAAACATAGCATATTCCTTAACCTTAACGAACTGGAGTTCTCCCAGACAAATTCACAGGCAATGAACCAACATGGATTTTCCACCCTAAACGATGAGGGTTGTGCCGTTGCAGGCAGCAGGGAAAAAGCAGAGGGCATCATAGAACAATGCGCCGGGTTGCATACAAATTTTTGTTCATCCGGTTTCAAGGACCGAGTACAATTACGCAAAAGACTGCTTCGCACCGCCCAAACCACGGCTCGTGAATTTGATGAGGTCACTCCTGATGGAACTTTGCTATTCGGAGTATTGGAAGGAGAAGTTGAAAGCATCATCGGTCTTCTGGAGCAGTTGGATGTGCCAGGGAACCTGTATGAATGCACCCGGGTCAGGGTAGAACTGGGTTGGTGGGTGCTTGAGGATATTGCGGATGAAATCGATAGTGCATTTTCAGCCTGGTATGAAGAATGTTATCCTACATACGGACGGATGGTGGTTGAAAAAACACCCCTTGATGAGGCAGGTGTTTTCAATTATTAACGCCAACTTTTATTTACTTATAAGAGAACACCTTTATCCTTAATTCTGTCTAATACAATAATGAGTAATTGGTGGTTAACTCTGAACCAAACAACAGATCAAGTGAAAGAAAGGTTGATAAAATATTTACGCAAGGATGAGATTAATCTGCGCAAGACTGTCCTTTATATGTTCCTTAACGGAGATACCTATACCACGAACGACATCTACAATAATCTGGTACAACATGGATTTGACGTGAACTATCGCGGTGTATCAGCAATGGTAGGATTGATGAACACCCGGCTTGGTATTTTGCGAATAGACGTGACAAGGGAGCACAACCATTATTCTTTGAAGGACGACTTTAAAGACATAGTAAAGGGTGTACTGGATAATTATTAGAGTTTATGAAAGCTTAGTTTCATGATGGGGATGTTGTTATGCTCAGGGTAGGAGTTGTTGGGTGCGGTGCCATTGGTTCAATTATCTGCCGTTCACTTGATCAGGATATTGAAGGTGCTGAACTTGTTGGCATTCATGAGCACCACATTGAAAACATAGAATCACTTTGTGCCGAACTGTCCTGTAAACCTAAGATGATGAAGATCAGCGAGATGGTAACAAATGTAGACCTGGTTGTGGAGTCTGCCTCTGCAGTTGCTGTTCCCCAGGCCGCCATTGCTGCATTGGAAAGTGGCTGCGACGTGATGATAATGAGTGTCGGTGCCCTGGTCGACGGGCAACTCCTTGATAATCTTGTTAATCTGGCCCGCAAGCATAATTGTAAGATATACCTGCCATCGGGCGCAGTTGCGGGTATTGATGGCATCAAATCTGCAACTTCAGCACCAATCCACTCAGTGACATTGACCACTACCAAACCGCCAAGGGGACTGGCCGGAGCTCCATATGTCGTAGCTAACAAGATTGATCTGGACGCTTTTGACAGACCAGAGGTCATATTCGATGGCACGGCGATTGAAGCGGTAAAGGCATTCCCTGCCAACGTGAATGTGGCCGCATGCATTAGCTTGGCAGGTATTGGAGTGGATAAGACCAGGGTGAAAATAGTGGTGAACCCTGGCTCGACCCGGAACCGGCATGAGATTGAAGTGATAGGGGATTTTGGCAGGTTTACCACTGAGGTGGAGAATATTCCATTTCCGGAAAACCCGAGGACCAGTTACCTGGCCGCCCTTTCGGCGGTAGCCACTCTCAAGAAGATAGCCAGCCCGCTGCAAATCGGAACATAAAAAAAGCTAGAGGATAAGTATTATTATTAT
>JAGLRT010000033.1 GCA_023136155.1 Methanosarcinales archaeon | reverse complement strand
ATTATCTCGATAAAACATCTTTCAAAGTCTTTTGGAAACCACGATGTTCTAAATGATATCAATCTGGAAATACCAACAGGGGATTTTATTACTATCTTTGGTCCCAATGGTGCCGGCAAGACTACACTGGTCAAGATAATGTCTACGCTGGTAAGCCCGACTTCAGGGACTGTCAGGGTACATGAGCATGATGTGCGGGAATCTCCGCTGGAAGTCAGGCGGCTTATTGGTATCATATCCCATGAAACCTACCTGTACCAGGACCTCACTGCAAGGGAAAACCTGCAGTTCTTTGGCAGGATGTATGGTATGAAAGCAGATGTCCTGGGGGACAGGATACATGAACTGGCCAGGGAAGTGGGATTGCAGTATCGGCTGGACGACAGGGTGGGTACTTTCAGCAGGGGTATGAAACAGCGGCTGAGCATTGCCCGTGCCATACTTCATGACCCTAAAATATTGTTTCTGGATGAGCCATATACAGGCCTTGACCAGCATGCTGCTGCTACATTCGATACTATACTGAAAGAACTGGATGTATCAGATAAAACCCAGGTCATGGTCTCCCACGACCTTGAGAGGGGCATAGCACTGGCAGATAAAGTGGTCATCCTGTTTGGCGGCCGTATCGTATTCGAGACCGAAAAAGACACCATCAAGGATTTCCATGAGTTCCGCCAGACATATGAACATTACGTGCACGAGGTGTGAGATATGAAGGCGTTCCTGTACCTTGCCTGGAAAGACCTGTTGATGGAGTTCAGGACCAAACAGATGCTAAACAGCATGATAATATTTTCACTTCTGGTGATTGTAATATTCAACTACTCTTTCACGAATGTGCTGTTCAGCATTGAAGTTTCTGACATTGCCCCCGGCATATTGTGGATAGCTTTCACTTTTGCAGGGATGTTGGGTCTTTCACGTTCTTTTGCCGGTGAAAAAGAGGATGGGTGCCTTGATGGATTGAGACTGTGTCCAATTGACCCAAGTGCTATCTATATGGGAAAGGTGACCTCGAACCTTGTCATAATGTTCATGATAGAGATTATTATCGTGCCTCTGTTCATGATTCTGTTCAATTTCACTGATATCAAGAGCCTGGCCGGTCTGGCCATTGTGATATTTCTGGGCACCCTGGGCTTTATACTGGTGGGAACTTTGTTCTCAGCCCTGACTGTAAACATGAGGACAAGGGAGATATTGCTGCCTGTAATCCTATTCCCCATTATCATTCCGCTTATTATGTCAGCTGTGCTTGCAACCCAGAAGGTTTTGACAAGTGGTAATATTATGGACGCTATTGATGAAATAAGGCTGTTGCTGGTGTATGATGTGGTATTCTTTATTGCTGCACAGTTGATGTTCGAGTATGTGATTGAGGATTAGTCAATATTGTTTGGTTTTTGTATAAAGCAGATATTGGGGTATCCACTAAGCAGATTATTTTTTGGACGCCTGTATATTACGTAGCCACTCACCCGCCGGCAGCACTCCCAATCAACCGACGGCTTGATCTGCGGCACACACCTTGCAGCATCAGTATCCGGCCCGCACTCCTATCGGGCAGATATGCCAGAACCTGAATATCCCAGAAAGCCAGTTCTGGTTCAGCGTGGTAGCAAAGCAGCGGGCAGCCCGCTATATAACGCAGCCTTGACAGCGCCGGGTAAGGTGTCAGCTTGGGTCTATGGGTTATATTGCCTGATATGATTACAGCAATGATTTTCCGGGATTGATTTTTTATATTGTATACAAACTATATATTTTTCCTCGGATATCAAAAATACTTAATGTATGGTGTATTGTTCCTGTTATCCCGGAATTTTCCGAAAATTATACCTTACAAGGGCTGGAATATAGCAACATGAGTTTTGAAGTGATACCTGCTGTTGACTTGCAAGGTGGAAAGTGTGTGCAATTGGTGCAGGGTGTGCCCGGGACTGAAATGGTTTCGCTGGATGACCCCACTGCCCAGGCGATTCGATGGGTGGATGAAGGGGCTAAGACGCTGCATCTTATCGACCTGGACGGTGCCATACAGGGTGAAAGAATTAATGCTCTTGCAATTGAAAATATTGTGGCCGCTACTGATGTCACTATTGAGGTAGGCGGCGGCATCAGGGCTGCCGGTGATGTGGAAGCGCTGCTGGGATTGGGCGTGGACAGAGTTATCATCGGTACAGCTGCCGTAAACGACCCTGGTTTTGTGCAGGATATGTCTGATATTTACGGGAAAGAGCATATCATGGTGTCCCTGGATGCCAAGAACGGTAAAGTGACCACCCACGGCTGGGCCAGGATATCTGGCTTTACCCCGCCTGAACTGGGCCGCCAGCTTGAAAATATGGGTGCAGGCAGTATCCTTTTTACCAATATCGATAGTGAGGGACTGCTGAAAGGCGTGGACCCCGAACCTACCCGTAAACTGGTTGAGGCTGTGAACATTCCGGTAGTGGGATCAGGTGGCATTACCACTGCCAATGATGTGAGGATTATAAGGGATACGGGTGCTGTGGCGGTTGTTGTGGGTAGTGCTTTGTATACGGGACGGCTGAGCCTGTCCGAAGCTGTTCAGGCTGCAAAGGAATAGTAAACATACCAGTTTATACTGCATTAGTGATATGTCATTCCTATATATTCTATTCAATCAATAAAATCATCCGGAAGTAGGGATATGAGAACTGCAAAACAGAAACGTAAGACCAGTGAAACGTCCATTGAAATAAAGCTCAACCTGGATGGCAGTGGTTCAGCTGATATAGATACAGGCGTGGCTTTTTTTGACCACATGTTAACTTCACTGGCACGACACGGTGGACTTGACCTTACAGTACAAGCCCGTGGTGATGTCCATGTCGATGAACACCATACCATTGAGGATGTGGGTATAGTGCTGGGTGGTGTTCTTTCAAAGGCACTTGGGGATAAGAAGGGAATCGCCAGATTTGGTGAAGCGCGTGTGCCTATGGATGAGGCACTGGCCGAAGTAGCACTTGATGTGGGAGGTAGGAGCTACCTGACCTTCGATGCCAGGTTCATGAGTCCTAAGGTTGGAGATTTTGGGACCCAGATGACCAGGCATTTTTTTGAGTCGCTGGTTAGCAATGCGGGCATTAATGTACATATGAAAGTGGAAGGTGAGAACGACCACCATAAAATCGAGGTGCTGTTCAAGGCATTTGCGGTAGCACTGCGGCGGGCTATGGTCGTGAGTGGTGACGGGGTACCTAGTACAAAAGGTGTACTGTAAAGCGGGGTAAGAGTTGGCGAGGGGGGATTAACTCCCTTATTTCAACTGCAATTATTAATGATGGCGTTATTGCAGGCAATGTTGTGTTCCTCAAAAAATCAGAATCTTTTTTATAATGTACATTTGACCCAATGGTAAATTATTAGTAACAAAATTACAATAGAATTTGTAGGCGATCCTTTTCTAAATTTAGGTTTAATCGCAATAGAATTGTTGGCTAACAAAGAAATGGATGATTGCTCAATTGAGGATTTAAAAGAACTCGCAAATGACCTTGTTGATTTGTATTTAATACCTGCATGGTCATCAGAATTACAATCAATCTTTCCGAATAGCACATATCCCCAACCTGCTAAAAAATACGATGATAGAATTAATTTTTCATCTAACTTCAATTAATTCCTCCTGACGGTAGCGCTAATAGCTACAACATCCACCTCAAATCCTACGGTTCCACCATGCTCCCACCTTAACCGAAGAAGAACTTACCCCAGTTTGAAGTGAAACACGGCAAGTACATGAGAATCCCTCCATAGTTACTTATACAATGTTTCATAAGCATTATCTTAATGCATAGAAAATATTACAATGTATCGGTAACCGGTAATGTGCAGGATATTGGATTTCGTAAATTTGTTGAAAGTACGGCACATTCATATCATGTAACAGGATATGTATTCAATGATATGAACGGCAGCGTGAAAATGCTATGTGCGGGTCAGGTCGAATTATTAAACACGTTTTTTGATGCAGTGCAGACACGACTGCCGGAGGGGATCAGTATCAAACAGTTTGTAAAAACTGAAATCCCAATCCCAGATGACTTTGATCTGAACATTCCCAATCAATTTTTAAAACTTGCAACCGATGAACTGGTTGACATTGGTAAAAAACTTGATATCGGCGTTGAGTTACTAAAAACACTTCCACAGATCAATGAAAACGTGAGCGCATTACCAGAGATTAAAACAGGGATTGGTTCGCTAAATTCGAAATTTGATGATTTCAGAACTGACCAGCGGGAACACAACAAACGCATGGATGAACACAACAAACACATGGATGAACACAACAAACGCATGGAAGAACAAAACAAACGTATGGAAGAACAAAACAAACAGCTCACCCAGATCCTGCAAAAACTTGCTGAAAAATAGATTTGCCACAAAAAGATTTGCACCCAAACAACATATCAACCTGTTGGATCCTCCAAACCCACAATAATTACACCGCTGTTGACAATATCACCCCAACATCCTCACCAGGCACCCAGAACCAGCCCATTGGTCATCGGTTAAGCCCACCATTCACTCCTAAAACGCTCTCGGTTAACATGCGGATTCAATGCCTGACTCGAATAAACATCTATGAAAGTGGTTCTTCACGATTTCATGTGGGTAATATAATATCCACGATACAAAAGAAATAATTCATAAGAGGAGCGTATTGAACATAAAAATTTGCGTAGATAGTGAAATCTTCAAGACTTCAACGTTAAGATATATCTTTGAAATGATATATTAATCATATCTTCCCATACTAAACAGCGAAGATCCAATAGATTGTTTACAGGCAGTTGTGGAAGTGGCTTTTGGGAAGGGAATAGTTTGTTTTGTAGTTGGATTACGCAGGCTTTAGCATTTCATGATTCTGACTCAGAATAAAATTACTTCAACCTCAGTACCGGCCCCATATCCTTCGATATTAGGCGGCACCACCACATAACCGTCAGCACGGGCCACGGAACTAAGTATCCCGGCCCCCGATGCCATAACAGGTTCCACACCCTCGTTTTTTATGCACACCCGCACATAAGTCTGGTAGCCCTGGCGGGATGTTATTTTCTCCTTAAGAGGTAAACTGACCACAGTTTCGGGCCTGTACGGTATGTGCCCCAACTTTTGTATTGCAGGTATGCCAAACACCAGCAGTGCCACCAGACCCGCAACAGGATAACCGGGCATACATAGGATTGGTTTATCTTTTATCACACCCAGGGCCATGGGTTTACCCGGACTAATAGCTATACCGTGTACCAGTAGTTCGCCCAGAGTCTCTACCGCCGCAGGTACATGGTCCCGTTCACCCACTGACGTGCCGCCACTTATCACTATCATATCAGCATCCGAATTGTTATGTATGGCCTGGCGTATGAGTTCGGGGTCATCGGTCACGATATCGTTAATCCGCGGGAATCCACCGACTTTCCTGACATAACTCGCGGTCATCAGGCTGTTTGTCTCCCACACTTGTCCGGCTTCCAGGGGTTTACCCATGGGTACTACTTCCTCGCCTGTGGGAATTATAGCCACCAACGGCCTATGGTATACCTCCACATCACTGATGCCAGTAGAGGCAAGCACTGCCATGTCGCCGGGGCGCAGTAAGTGTCCTGAGGAGAGTAACAACTCACCCGCAGCCACATCTTCACCAATATCGCCCACATGTTTTCCCGGATGCAACTGAGATAATATCTCCACGGTTGTACCTGAAGCCCTGGTATCCTCAAGCATCACCACTGCATCTGCACCTTTGGGGATAGCAGAGCCGGTATGCACCCGGTGGCAGGTATCCGGGCTCACGTCGCCGTCGGTCAGAGTGAGTAATACAGGAGACGGTACGGCTGCCCCAAGAGTATCATTTGCCTTGAGGGCATACCCGTCCATAGCAGCACGTTTGTAATGGGGGACGTTTTGTTCGGCTTCAATATCTGATGCAAGCACACGACCATTGGCAGCTTCAATTGGTATACTCTCTTTGCGTTCTATTGGGTGGATAGCATCTAAAAAAATCTTCTTTGCCGTATCCACATCCATACGTGACCTGAACAGCCTGCCCATAGGATTATCTCAACCGCCCGATACAGGTGGGAATAA
>JAGLRT010000032.1 GCA_023136155.1 Methanosarcinales archaeon | reverse complement strand
GGAGAAATAGTAGGCCTGGTAGGACCAAACGGTGCCGGAAAATCCACCCTGTTAAACCTCATCAGCGGCATATACCGCCCCGACTCAGGCTCCATCATATTCAACGGTAACGACATCACCAAAATGCCTCCATTCAAAGTATGCAAACTGGGCATTACAAAAACTTTCCAGTTGATACATTCATTCCCTGAAATGACAGCTCTGGAAAATGTAATGGTAGGGGCACTGTTCGGTGACGAGAACAATAGCAACATGAAATGTGCACAGAACAAAGCAATCGAACTGCTCCAGTTCATAGGATTTTCTAAAGAAAAAATACACCTTCCAGTTAAGAACCTGAACCTCATGGAACTCAAGTACATACAATTGGCCCGCGCCCTGTCCACCAACCCAAAACTGATCCTGTTGGATGAAGTGACCACAGGCCTTAATCCAAAAGAAAGCCTTCAGGCCATAGAACTGATAAAAAAGATGCGCGACAATGGTACATCAGTGCTCATGGTAGAGCATATAATGCGCGTCATCATGGGTGTATCTGACCGTATAGTAGTGCTGGATTACGGGAAGAAGATAGCTGATGGTACCCCTGAAGAGATAGCAAATAACGAGACAGTAATTGAATCATATCTGGGTGAAAAGTATATCTTTTAAGGAGTTATGGAATGCTCAAAGTTAAAAATATTAATGTCTCCTACGGTTCTGTTAAAATCCTGTGGGAAGTGAATTTCCATATCGATGAAGGAGAGATTATTACTATTATTGGCCCAAACGGTGCAGGCAAGACTACTATTGTCAAGACCTTAATGGGGCTGCTCAAACCCACATCAGGAACAATCCAATTAAATGGAAATCCTATCCACCAGGCACCCACACACCAGATTGTAAAGGACGGAATCGCCCTGGTACCGGAAGGAAGGGAACTGTTCCCAAAAATGACCATAATGGAAAACCTGCAAATGGGAGCATACACTTCTGGTGATAGGGAAAATACCCTGGAATGGGTGTTCGACCTGTTCCCCAGGTTAGAAGAACGGCAGAAACAGTCTGCTGGTACCATGAGCGGCGGTGAACAGCAGATGCTGGCCATTGCAAGGGGTCTGATGTCACGTCCTAAACTGTTGATACTCGATGAACCGTCCCTGGGACTGGCACCGATAATGGTCAATAAGGTGTTCGAGATTATCAAAATCCTTAACAGTCAAGGTGTAACCGTGCTACTGGTGGAACAGAACATCCATCATGCTCTTGAAGCTTCAAATCGGGGATATGTACTTGAAACTGGACGCATCACCCTTGAAGGAGTAAGCAGTGAACTGCTTGACAATAACCACGTCAAAGAGGCGTATCTCGGGATGTAATGCCTGAGGCTTTATTAATTATTTTTTTCATTAACGGCATCAAGCCTCTGGGTAAAAACAGTATCTCAAGTACAAGTATCAATCCCAGAATAAGCAGCCGGTCAATGCTCATACCCATCAGTCCCATCTGTTCCCATATTAGGTTTATGACCAATGCACCAATGATGGGGCCTCCTATGGTACCGATTCCTCCGCTTATTGTCATGATGATTGGCATAAAGGAATTATGTATGCTGAATATTTCTGGATTGATGAAATAATTATAAGGAGCGAACAATGCTCCTGCAAACCCTGCCATAAAGGTACTTATCATGAATGCTATCAGTTTATATCGTGTGATATCCACCCCCATCATGCTGGCCTCAGCCTGGTTTTCCCTGATGGCTGCGAAAGCAAAGCCTATCTTTGACCTGATTACCAGATGAGATGCCAGTATTGTTCCCACCATAGCAAAGAAGAAAAGGTAATAATATTGATCTCGCGAAACAATATTTGGTGAATATATTCCAAGGCTACCGCCGAACATATGTGGGTCCATGCTGCCAGACAACCCAATGGCGAGCAATGCACTGTTCATGGCCTCAATAAATATAGATGATTCATTTACCAATGCTACCATTATTATGGCAAATCCAAATGTAACAAGCCCAAGGAACCATTCTTTTAACCTGACACATATTACACCCAGGAACAATCCCACCAGGGATGCGGTCAGTGCGCCCGCCAACACCCCAACTACAGCTGAGGCACCGTTTATGATGAAGATAGTTGAAACAAAAGCTCCTATGCCAAGAAACGCCGCATGTCCCAGGGATGCCTGCCCGGAATATGCCAGCAGGTTCCAGCTTGTTGAGAACATGATATAGAAAAATGTGAGAACTATAATCCTGTTAAAGAAATCGTCGGTTATCACCAGGGGCAGTGCCAGCCCTATTAATATCAACAATAAGTAGGCTGAGTATGAGGAAACTGCATATTTGCGAACCAGTTCTTTTATGCTCATTTCAGGGTTCCTCCCCGAAAAGGCCGGTCGGACGTATTATCAGCACGATTATCAGGAGTACAAATGCCACTGCTTCCTTCCATGCTCCCCCTAAATAAAATATAGTAAAATTCTGCACCAGTCCAAGCATCAGTCCAGCTATTACAGCGCCGGGTATGCTGCCAAGTCCTCCTATAATGATAACTGTGAATGCCATGATGCCGGGGATAGTTCCCATATAAGGATTAAATGGGGATAGAATACCGGTAATAGTGCCAGCAGTTGCAGCCAGTCCCGCACCAATACCAAAACTTAACATATACATTTGGTTGACATTTACACCCATTAACATGGCTGCCTCATGGTTCTGGCTCGTAGCTCTAAGCGCGCGGCCCACATCGGTCTTTGTAAGGAATATATACAGACAGATAAGAATCATTGCTGTAAATGCGATTGCTATAAGCCGGTCATAAGTTATGTTCAACAATCCCAGATCCAGGGTACTTGAACTGAATGGACTGTTAATCTTCCTGATATCATCAGTCCATAATTTCACGGCTGCATTTTGAAGAATATAAATTAACCCCAAACTTAAGAATATCTCGTTAAGTTTTCCAGTACCCAGTACCCTCCTGAAACCATAACGCTCTATTATAACCCCAAAAATACCCACGAGTATCATTGAAATAAACAGAATAAAGTATGGATTAAGTCCTGTGTAGTAATATATCCAGAAACTGGTAAAAGCCCCCAGCATCATAATCTCTCCGTGGGCAAAGTTCACTACTTTCATAACACCGAATATCATGTTCAGGCCCACTGCCATGAGCACATAGATACATCCGGCGGTCAGACCCCAAATGAATATCTGTAATAATGTCGTGATTTCAGCCATTGTCAAAAATATTCAAAAAATAAATAAAATGGGTGGATTATTCACCCACCAATTTCATATTTGTCAGGCAATACGAAGTCCTGGCTCTTTAGATCATCTGGCAGGACGATGACTGGTCTGAGTTCTTCAGTCTCAGCATTCCAGAACATCTGCTCAATGAATATCTCGGGTGAAATTTCATTGTATTCATCAAAAGCAATGTTTCCGCCTTCCATCAAAATGAGCATCTCAGATTCATTGGTCATTTTGATGGCATCTTTCACATCGGTCCTGTCCATAGTACCTGCCTGCTCAATTGCTGATTTTACCAGGTATATGCCATCATAAGTATCTGCACCCATCATACCAGGCATTACACCCCATTTGGCAAGATAAGCATCCCTGTATGGTCCGATCATATCAGTATAATCTGCAGCATAGGGTGCGAACTTGCTTTCAAGCAACTGGCCGTCGCCCCATTCGCCAAGAAGTTCGTAAAATGCCGGGTCCTCATTACATTCCACTGCCATGTAAACCGTATTTAGACCTACATCCCTCTGTCCCTGGATATAAATACTGGCTGTGTCTTTAACAAAACCAACAGTGTACACAGCATCAGGTTTGGCATCTGCTATCTTGGTTAGATACGCATGGAAGTCAGTCTCAGCTCCGGGATATTTCTCCTGTGCCACTAACTCTATAGGCAGGTTATTGTCCTCAATGTATGCCACACTTGATTCAATTACGCCTTTTCCATAAGCATCGTCCCGGTATATCAGGGCCAGTTTCAGGTCCCTGTCTGGGGCCACCAATGGTTTGAGTTCATCTACAAAGAATTGCAGGATAGGCTGTGAATAGTCATCAGTGGTCGAGCAATAATGGAAGAAATAGCTGGTATCGACCTCAGTCCTTCTTGTTACCTGTGCACTGGATGCACCAGTAATGACGTATGGAACCTTACCGGCAGCAGGTACCTGGTTAGCCAGTGTGACTCCGCTGGAGAAACCGCCCACCAGCACTACAACATTCTCGTTGGTGATCAATCGCTCTACTGCAGTCACACCTTCTGTAGGTGAGGTCTGGGTATCTCCTTCCACAAGTTCAAGTGGGATTTTTACCCCATACTCTGCTACAAGCACCCCACCATCTGCGTTAATCTCTTCAACAGCAAGAATAGCAGCCTGTTTCATATCTTTGCCCACATCAGAAGCACCACCTGATAACGGCGCAACCAAACCTATTTTGATGGACTCCGGTACTGTGGCCTCATCAGATGGGCCTGCACAACCTGCAGCGATTATGGCTGCAAGTATCAGTGTGATAATTAATATTTTCCCATTAATAACTTTCATTATTAGCAATCCTCCTATCAGATTATAATAGATATTAGCCATGCTAGTTGTTAGTAATTCACTATATAAATCTTTCGAGTTTTTATAAAAACCTGGTATATTTCACGGGTTGCATATAATTACCGGAGCACCATGTAATGAAAAAATGAAATGATATGAAATCATACATTTATGCATCAATCTATGCAGTTGGTTTTAGCTCAAATGCAGCAATACATGATACATCCAATCCTTTATATCTCATCAAATAGATACGGTTAAATTGTAAATATTCAATGGAGGAAGCATTATGGAAACTGGTATGCCAGTAAAAGAGATTATGACAAATGATCCTATTTCTGTAGATATAAATACCAAAATATCAGATGCTGCAAAAACGATGGTTGAACTGGATGTTGGCAGTATTATAGTGACAGAAGGGAATAAACCAGTAGGCATATTAACCGAACATGATATGGTCAAAAAAATCATCTCAAAGAATATTGTTCCTGATTCAGTTACCCTGAAGAATGTAATGACAACCCCGCTCATTACCATTGATGCTGATGAAGATGTCCTAAAAGCCAAAGACCTGATGCTCAAAATGCACATCAGGAGGATACCTATTGTCAAAAACAAAAAACTTGTGGGGTTGGTGACAGACACAGATCTGGTCTCGGTATCTATCGAGATAGGAAATATTTTGTCTGAACTTGTTAACATGCACAGGGAAAGAAACATTGGATCCGAAGGTGAAATACCTGAAATGATTAGCAGGGGGGTCTGTGAAAACTGCGGTAGATATTACGATAACCTTGACTACTTAAATGGGGCCCTTATGTGTGAATCTTGCAGGGAAACTGAATAACCCATAGTAAAAAGGGGTTGTTTTTATGGGATTACAGAAAGTTCAGGGAATATTTTTCGAATGGTAAAATCAGCATATGTTTTAAATATGAAGTAATAATTGTTGATAATGTTCTTTTAATTAAATTCAAATATATGATTATTAACTATTCGGTGGAATTATGAAAAGACAAAACAGTAGTAAGCCTGATGTCAGGGGATTAGACAGTTCTGGTGTTATGGATCGAGGAGCAGTTAATTTCAAATCAAGATTGGCGAATCACGAAGGCGATATCATGGCCATAGCTTCAAAAAACGTTATAACCCTCCCTCCCACTGCCAACATTATGACAACGGCTAAAACGATGATGAATCATGGATTCAGACGTGTCCCAATAACAGATGCGGGTACCAACCGGTTGGAGGGTATCGTCACAAGTCTGGATCTTGTAGATTTTTTAGGTGGAGGTCTCAGACATAACCTGGTAAAGAACAAGCATAATGGCAACCTTGCTGCTGCCATCAATGAGAATGTGAAAGAAATCATGAAGGAAGATGTTGTCAGTTTGAACATTAATGACACAATTTCCCAGGCTCTTGCCACTATGATAGAACAAAATATTGGCGGCTTTCCCGTGGTGGATAGTGACAATAAGGTGGTTGCAATTCTTTCAGAGAGGGACTTTGTCAGAACAATTGCCAATGTCAATACATCAAAGCAAGTTAAGGGATATATGAGTGAAAATGTAGTCACTGCCGGACCTGACATGCCTGTGGATGAAGCCACACGGACTATGATTGAAAAAGGATTCAGAAGGCTGCCTATAGTTAGAGAAGATGTTCTTTTGGGTATCATAACCGCTTCTGATATTATGCGATACTTTGGTTCCGGTGATATTTTTCAAAAGCTCATAACAGGGAATGTGAAAGACGCATTTAATGTACCAATAAAAAGTATGATAATGCGTGATATTTTGTGGACCAGTTCAAATGTTGATATTGGTAAAGCAGCCGGCAAGATGCTGGATTACAATGTTGGGGCACTGCCTGTAATAGATGATGGTGAGTTATGCGGTATCATAACAGAACGGGATATTGTCAGGGCACTTGTAGATTAATTAAATGTCATAGGAGGTAGAAAAATGAAGGTAAAAAGTATAATGAGCACATCGGTCTACATAATCGGAGCCGATGAACCAATATCACGAGCAAGGAACCTGATGATGAAACATAGTATCAGCAGGCTCGTAGTTGTTAAAAAAACCCCGTCTGAAGTACCAACGTTAAAATCTACTGAAATGATACCGATAGGCGTCGTGACCAAAACCGACCTGACCTATCGATTGGACCAGGCAGAACCAAAATGGCGCCGACGCCCTATTGACAATATTCCTGTAAATGTAGTAATGACACATGACCCGGTAACCATATATCCTGAGATCACACCAAAGCAGGCAGCAGAGATTCTGATTGAGAACGATATCAGCGGAATGCCTGTGATTAAGAGTGAATCTGACCAAAGCATGGTAGGGATACTTACTAAACTGGACCTGATACGGTACTACTCTAACATTGAAGACTCTACCAATGTGAAGGATATCATGGAGGATTATTTCCTTACCGTTCACAGACACCATACTATCAGTCATGTTATTCATGAAATGAAGAGCAATGAAGTTAAGATAGTTATTGTAGTGGATGATTCCAAAAAACCAGTGGGGATTATTACTAATACAAACCTGGCTCTCGGACGGATGTTGAATCATGATGGTGGATTACCGTCCAAAGATGTCAAGATGGCACGTAAGAACAGGGATGGCGGTGAAAAGAAATTCAGATATGTAAAAGAAGTGTCCATGGTGGCTGAAGATATAATGTCTTACCCAATTTTTACCCTCAGTAATAACAACACTGCTGTGGAAGCTGCCAGGGTTATGGTTAATGAGCGGATTAACGGCATACCCATCGTAAATGATGAGATTATTGGAATCGTTAATGCAAGTAATATTATTCAGGCGATCATTGAACGCTAAAGGTGATGAAGATGCAAGTAAAAGATATAATGACAGAACCGGTTACGATAGATAAATCGGACAAGCTATCGCACGCACTTGATATAATGGATAAACAAGATACCAGAAGACTTCTTGTGATGCACAATAACCAGATACATGGTATAGTGACCATGCGATCCATTACAAAAGAACTGGGGACAAGAAAAAAGGCAAACCTTCCAGCTTCGGCCATGCATGTAGCTACGGCAACCACTGATAAGTTCAATAAGGTGTTGCCGGATATGCCTGTAAACGATGGGGTGGTTCTTATGATCAAGAACGACGGAGTATTGCTGGTTATTGATAACGATAACGTGCTGGGCTGGGTGACACCACAGGAGGTTATTCAAAAGTATCCTTTTAATGACTCAATGGTTCGTGAAATTATGCGCCAGCCAATTACAATAGGACCTGAAGAACGGGTGATACATGCCAGGAGAATTATGCTTGATAACAATATCGGTAGACTGCCTGTACTTGAGAACGATGGGCTTATAGGAATCATAACCGAAAATGATATCGCCAATGGTCTGCGGGCATTCCGGGACCTTGTAGAAGGCAGTAAACAGGATCACAGGATAAAGAACCTGCTGGTTGAAGATATTATGAGCAGGGGAGTTATTTCTGCAAATTTAGATACGATGGTGCAAGAAGCAGTTAACCTGATGCTTGAAAAAAATCTCGGTGGACTGCCTGTTTTGAATGAAAAGGAAGCGGTCACAGGAGTGATTACACGTCGGTGCCTGCTTGAAGCCATTGCAAACAAAATGTAGATAAATACTTCGTATGAGTAAAAGTCAGGAAGTTCCGGATGAAGAATTTGTAAGACTCTCATCAATTGCTCTGAGGATACCGGAATCAAGATTATCGGGTATGCTTAAGAGAAGAGTCCTGCAAAATGTGTCCGGATTCTTTCCTGACCATTACCGTTTTGATAAGGGTACAGCTGGGTTTGAGACCGGAACGGCTCTTTTTAAGACAGATGAGGGTATCGAGACGGTAAGAGGATTCCCGAAGATACAGCGTGCTATGATACTTGGGGTCGGTATTGCCACTCATTTTGAAGGGTTGCCGGAAGTCGCTGTTGAAGAAAAAATGAATGGCTACAATGTAAGGGTAGCCAGCATTAAAGGTACGGTCATTGCACTGACCAGAGGGGGACTGGTGTGCCCGTATACAACTGAAAAAGTGCTGGAAAATGTAGGAAAGGATTTTTTCATTGACCACCCTGACCTGGTTCTATGTGGCGAAATGGTGGGGCCTGATAATCCATATGTACCAAAGGACATATATCACGAAGTTGATAGCATTTCGTTTTTTATTTTCGATATTAGACACAAGAATTCGGGTAAACCTCTGGGTGTAGATGAAAAACATGAACTGTGTAGCCACTATAATATCAAGACCGTCCCGTATTTCGGGAAATACCCCCTTGATGAGGCTTCACGCAGAATTACCGGTATTATCAGGGAACTGGGTAAGAAGAGTAGAGAAGGGGTGGTGATAAAGGATCCTGAAATGAAACTCCCTGCCATTAAATATACCAGTTCCAAGAGTAACAACAACGACCTGGAATATGCGTTTGGGTTCTACAATGATTATGGAAAGGATTTTTTCTTTTCCAGGGTGGTACGGGAAGGGTTCCAGGCCGTTGAATGGGATGAAGATGAAGAAGCATTGCATGAAAGGTGCTGCCGACTTGGTGAGAGTATCCTGAAACCCATGGTTAACACCATTAAAAAGCGGCGTCAGGGTGAGCGCATTACAGAAGATGTACAAATACGGGTTCACAGCCTTGATACTGCAAACAAGTTCGAGGAGCATTTAAGACGAATGGGTATAGATGCTCAGTTCGATGAGCCCAAACTGGTGGACGGACAGTACCTTATTGTTATAAGAAAATTCAATCAGAGCACTAATGACCGTACAAGCGCTATTCTTAGCGGTCAGTTGTGGTAAGCATTCAATCATGTATAGGTTTATGCGTGCATTGCCCGGCGGTGTTTCGGATTGCTCGGCTCGTAAGTATTCAATCAGGTATATGTTTATACCTATCGACGAACTGGTAATTGACCCAAGCGTTTATAAGTAAGTATTCAACCGGGTATAGGTTTATGTAACCTGCAGGTCAAGTATGATAAGATAATGGTATCTTACAAGAAGAACCCGGATGTAGATTATGAAATAATTTTCGTTGGACGCTCAAATGTGGGCAAGTCCACACTCATACGCAGCCTTACTGGCAAGAATGTGCCAGTAGGACGGCGGCCGGGCGTTACCCTGAGACCTTCTCACCTGCAATTCGGTGACCTGGTGGTAACTGACATGCCTGGATTCGGGTTCATGCGGGGTATTAAAGAACACAAGCAGGATATTGTTAAAACTGCATTTGTCAGATATATTGAAAAACATAAGGACCGCATTGTCATGACCGTGCTTGTAGTGGACGGGAAGTCTTTTGCTGAGGTGGTGGACCGATGGGAGGGCAGGGGAGAGATTCCTATTGAAGTTGAAATGTTCCAGTTTCTCCATGAACTGAACCTGGATGTAATAGTGGCCGTCAATAAGATGGATAAGATCAAGGACATTGATAGTGTTATGAATGGAGTGGCCCTGAGGCTTGATATGCTTCCACCCTGGCGCCAGTGGCTTAATGTGCTGACACCTATAAGCGCAAAGAAAAAGGATGTTAAGGCACTTACCGGATTGATACGCAGCAGGATTCATAACCTGGGCCGGGACGACCTGCTGGCCTGGATACGATGAGAGATTTATCAATTATTTTTAGGAAGAACCATTCATGAACATGGGGACACCCACAAGCATGAAAATAGTGATGTATTTTCATGCCAAAATTGAAAAGGCGCAATAATATTAGTGCGCCTTTACGTATTCTATCATTCTTGGTGTGAGCAAAGGTGCCACCATTGGCAGCAAGTTTGGCATCAGGTTTTCCATGGTCTTTGGCATCAGGTCAGGCATCTGCTCCCTCATATCATCTGTCATCCTGATGCGCCTGCCCACAGCCTCCAGCATTGCCGGCATAACCTTAGGCATCAACATCGGCATGAGTATTGGCATCATCTTAGGCATAATTGGTGTCATCACCTTATCCATGCCCGGAATCTTTACCATCTGCATCATGGCCCGCAAGGGTGTGGGCATGGCTGCCATCATCTCTGGCAGAAGTTCTGCCATTTCCTCAGGTTTCATCAGTTTAATCATTCCAAAGAAGGGTTCCCACAACATCATGGAATAATCGAATGGATCCTCCAGGTCAAAGCCAATAGCTTCACAGGCAAAAGATGCCAGGTCACGTACCTGGATGTTGTTACCCTTTGTATTTTTACAATGCCAGATAAAGTGATTGATTTAAAAAAATGCTGGGCAATGAGGAGGCAAATGCTTCATCCATAAGGAAACAACAACAATTATTTGAAGGGAAACTTTTTTACATATATTCTCTTTACAGGATCTTCCAATTAGTACTCATTGCTCTGATTTTCTTTTTCGTTTTATATCTACTATACTCAACCCTGTTTTAACATATATTACGGCCTGTCCACCATCCAGATAGCACCTTCGGGACACACTCGCCTGCATAATCCGCAGCCAAAACACGCCCCTGTATCGGCAATGACTACTCCATCGCTTTCATATCTTACTCCAAAGGGACAGGCTGGTATACACAGGTTGCAGCCGTTGCACTTATCTGGTTGTGTCATAGCGCTCTCATGCCCTTTATGCAGTGCTGAGGTTACGCCCAGGTGCAATCCCTTTATGCCGTGGCATACTTTGTTATCGCAGTTGCAGATGGTAGAGATGAATGGGGGTTTTATTGTCCATACACTGTGGAAGCAGCCATTGTCTTCGTATTGTTCTATTATCTCTTTTGCTTTTTCGGGTGAGATGTTTATGTGTTTTAACTCTGGAATGTTATTGGCCAGATCGCCAAAGGCTCCCACACCTATACAGCATGCTTCGTTGTTTCCATTTATCTGGCGGCACCAGCAGTCGAACAGGGCCACCTGTCCTGAAATGTCCACAATCCGCTGTGCTTCCTCAAGGGTGATGACCTGGCCTATATGGTACTTTTCTACTGTCCTGTTGGCAACTGGTCGCACTGCATATTTTAACACCGGGGTCTTAAGCAATAGCGGCATTCCCTTTAGCAGTAACTCATATTTAGACATGAAAAGTGAACCGGGTGTATTCTCACCTGCGGTATCTAGATAGATTGTACGGGCAAGTTCAAGCCGCTGTTTATCATCCAGGTGTTTTTTATCAAAGTTATCCACATGGTGGAACCACTTGTTGCCTTTCCCGTGCTGTACACAGAACCTGCACATCAGTTCTTTCTCCCAAGCAGCTTGCAGGACTGACAGGTATCACCGGCAGTGGGTTCACCGCAGACGTTGCAATGGTTCAGCACTACCTGTGGGAATGAGTGGCGCAGTGGTTCTGCCAGTTTGTCCTGGCTGCGAAGAACTGAATATTTGGTGCCAGGATGCCTGACCTCGAAATCGTTAAGCATGTCCCTTACTTCGCCCCTGATGGCAGAGTAGGCATAGGGGCATTCTGAGAAATCCACTGACAGACCTTTTTGCAGTGCATACAGGGCGACTTCTTTTTCCGGGATATCGCGCAGGGGTTTTGAACGCAGGATAAGGCCGGGCTGCACGCAGCCTGGGGACATTCTGACCAGCCGCTCCACGTCCCCGCGCAACAGGTTCATCATGACGGTCTGGGACTCGTCGTCCAGGTTATGGCCTACGGCAAGGCGGGTAGCACCGGCTTCGCGTGCAGTCTTGTTGAGCAGGTGCTTGCGCAGGGCTCCGCAGTAGCTGCAGGGTCCTTTTTCACCGCCTTTTGCTACGATTTTATCAAGGGTTGTACTGTATTCGTCTTTGAAATTCGCAATAATGTGTTCTACGCCAAGGTTCTGTGCCAGTTCCTTTGCATGTTCCAGGGTTCCGGCACGGTATCCTGATATGCCTTCGTCGATGGTTATTGCAATTATTGTTATATCCGGGCGCTGGTGGAATAGTTTGTGCGTGAGGTAAAGCAATACGCTGCTGTCCTTGCCACCGCTCAGTGCCACTGCTATGGTATCGTTGCGCTCCACCATGTGGTGTTGGCGGATGGTGTGCTTGACCTTGCGCTCTATATCTTCTATGAGATGAAAGCCGCACAGGTGGGCACCGCTGTAGGGCTGGAAATGAATGGCGGTCTTGTTGCACTTTTTGCATTTCACGGTGGGTTATAAGCTCCACAATATGTTATATTTAATGCGTGCAACCAAAGTGTACGATAATAATATAAAAAAAACGAAAAGCTTTTTTAGTAATACTACTGTACATAATAGTTGATTACAATGACTGAAATGGATACATTAAAAATGCACAAAATGGCAAAGATGTTGTCAGAGGTCACACATCTGGATGAAACAGATATTTTCATCTTATTGAGCTTACTTTCCAACAGTAAGATTACCAATAATGAACTGGCCAAGATCATGGATTACAAAGACGGAAATTCTGTGGCATACCATATACGCA
>JAGLRT010000031.1 GCA_023136155.1 Methanosarcinales archaeon | reverse complement strand
TTATTTCGAATTAAATAACCCCCGAATTATATTTCAGCCGGAGCCCCCCTCTGTTATAAAATTATGCTCGATAGCTGCTTCGAATGTGGCTTCCGTATAGATCTTACTCACCGCTTTCCCTCCGTCTTGTTTATGTCGCAATCTGTGTCACAAGTTTGTCGCAATCTATATCGCGATACTGTGTCGTATTTTATTGTAAATTGTCGCAATCTATGTCGCAATACTATGTCGCAATTTATCGCGATACTGTGCCATCCTGTGTCTTAGACCTCATTGTACCTTGTTTCCCAATACATAATAGGATTTTCTTGCCACTCTTTTTCGCCTGACAATACCAAGCGCTTCCATTTGCCGTAAATCCCGTTGCAATGTCCGCCTGTTAACTTCAGGGCATAATGCCTCCATATCTCGCATGTGCATTACGTCATTTTCGAGGAAGAACTTTAATGCCTTCGCCTGCCACCCCCCCACACCACAAGGCCGGGCGGAGCAGATCGGGAAAGGCATCAGGGCAGAGTGAAAACTGGAGGAGGCAGGAGTATCATATAAAGCTCAACAAAAATCATCATCAAGCTAACAAACGTACATCCAGCGGTACACCTTTATTCTCATCACGTACCAACGATATAGCTTCGTTGGGACACTGTTCTATGCATACTCCACAGCCCATGCACAGTTCCCAATCTACAGCAGCACTTGTTTCATTTTTTGAGAGTGCATTAAAAGGACATACATTTATGCATGCGCCACATGCAGTGCAAATATCATGATCTAACTGTGCTATGTATCCTGAAGAGATCATCATTGGGACATCATATTTCACCATGGCTTCTATTCCCATACAACAACACTTGCAGCAGTTGCAGATGCCGAAAAACCGATCCAGACAGGCATCTTTAAACCAGGCAGAATGCAGGTGGCCGCGTTCATGTTCGGATTGTAGGAGTTCTAAAGCCTCCGTTTGAGTGAGTTTGCGGCTGCTTTTTGGGTTATGCTCTAATATAAAATCCACAAATGGTTGACCTATAACCATACAGACCTGAGTTGGCTGACAGGGATTCTCATGAGCATGGCGACAGGAACATTCATAGGCGGCTACATCAGGCGGCCCCTTGAGTACGAGATCGCGCGCTTTTTGATACGGTATAATCTGTTCCAGATTCTGCAAAGGAATATCTTTGTCATTGGTTATGATGGAATGGGCTTGTTCAAGTGTGAGAACTTTGCCGTGATAGTGCTCTGATAACCACATTTTTCTTACAGGATTTAGACGGGGTATGATTTTGTTAATGAGGACGTCCATATATTGATTTGTCCAGCGGCCATAGATATATCCATGCAAAGCTTGAAGATTGAGGATTCTCCGCAAACCCGCTTCTTTTATGAATTTCCTGGTCGAAGGACGTAAAGGTTTCCACCTCTCACCAAAAAGCCATAGACTCAAAATTAATATAAGAATTACTCCGATGATGATTGAAATAGTTTCCACCAATCTTTGTTCCCCCTTTCCTAAAAAGATGGATAAATTTTCTTTATAGATTAATTAAATATATTCATTCAAATACTGCAATATTACTTATGGGTTTAGGTTATTTATTTGCATGCATACATAAAAATTCTTGCCACTCCCACGCCACAAGGCCGGGCGGAGCAGATCGGGCCGGGCCCCCCACCTGCAAACACCCACCCAAGCATCCTTCCCACTTCACACCCGTGCAATTTTCTTAAATTTTTTCCCCCTTAGATATTGTCAAACCCAATCCGACCATGATTAAAAAGCCAAACACACATAACCAGGCAAAAAGATCACCAATTTGAGAATAAATAGTCTTTATACCTTGTTTAGGAACATCAGCGATCATAACCACATCCTCAGTTGTAAAATCATTCATTTGCGACAAAATATTTCCATGATAATCAACTGCAATAGATAACCCCTCAAAAGTAGGACGAATCATAGAGAAACCATTTTCAATAGACCTAAAACTAGCCATTCTTGCATGCAAAGGGGTAATTGCCTCCCAATCATCACTCGGAATTAACATTAAATCAGCATTAGCTTTTCCTGCCTGACGAACATAATTTGGAAAATCAGCATCATAACAAATTACTGAAGCAAGCTTTCCATA
>JAGLRT010000030.1 GCA_023136155.1 Methanosarcinales archaeon | reverse complement strand
GCAGTTACAACGAGAAACTTGGTGACCCTCATGACCTGGCTACCTTCGAAATGGTGCCAATGGCGATATTGGTGTTGCTGATAATACTGTTTGGAGTATATCCCGGTTCAGTGATGGAAATGTTTGAATATGCCAGTAGAGTAATTCCAGGAGTGATGTAATATGAATTATATAGAATTAGCTTCCCAATTCGCTCCGGAACTAATATTGATCATCGGGGCTCTTGCCATTATGATGATCGGTCTATTTCTGGCAACTTCACAGAAAAATGTACTGGGATATCTTGCTGCAATATTCCTTGCAGTGGCCAGCATGATCATTGTGTACAGGGGAATATCTGATATACAGATTGATGGCCTTTTGGCAGATTCTTTGACCATCGACCCAATGAGTCAGTTTTTTAAGCTGACATTCTTGTTGGTGTCATTGATTGTTGTCATCGCATCGATTAAGCAATATGATGAACATTCGAATCAGGATGAATATTATACTTTGATATTGCTTGGTACAATCGGCATGATGGTAGTAGCTTCAGCTGTTGACATTGTGACAATGTTCATTGGATTTGAACTGGCCAGTCTTTCCACTTATGCACTGGCAGGATTCAACAAGAAGGACCCAAGCAGTATGGAAGCTGCTATAAAGTACTTTATTGTAGGTGCACTGTCGTCTACATTGTTGTTGTTCGGTCTGTCATACTTGTATGGCTTGAGCGGTGGACGAACCAATATCAGTGAAATTGCAAATTACTTTAGCATGAACCCTGGTATCATTGAGAGTCCTCTTGGTATAGTTGCTATGTTGCTGATCGTGGCAGGATTCGGCTTTAAGATGGCCTTGGTCCCGTTCCATATGTGGGCGCCTGATACATATCAGGGTGCACCTACTGTAATATCAGCATTATTGGCAGCCGGGTCAAAGAAGATGGCATTTGTGGCAGCTTTCAGGGTATTATTGATTGCGATGATAGCCATCAAGGTTGATATAGCACTGGTGTTCATGATTCTTGCAATAATTACCATGACCTTTGGAAATGTGGTCGCTCTTAGTCAAAGGAGCTTAAAGCGAATGTTAGCTTATTCTTCCGTGGCTCAGGCAGGATATATCTCCATGGTGTTTGTGGTAATGTCACCAGAAGCATTGACCGGTGCAGTCCTGTATGTTATGTCCCATGCTTTTATGAAGACTGGGGCTTTCATTGCTGTGGCAGCACTTGGCTATATGTTATTAAGGGAAAACAGCAGTGCTAAGGACGTTGACCATTTGGATAATTTCGCTGGTCTTGGTAAGAGGTCGCCATTTTTAGCATTCAGCATTATGATATTTCTGTTTGCTCTCGCAGGCATTCCACCAACGGCTGGTTTTGTCAGTAAGTTCATACTGTTCTATTCAGTGCTGGAAGGAGGTTTTTTGCTCCTAGTGATCTTTGCCATATTGAACAGTGCATTGTCCCTGTATTATTACGCCAGGGTTGTGAAATATATGTATGTACTTCCGCCTTCGTCTGACGAAAAATTGAAAATGCCTGGAGCATATGCAGTAGCTATACTGCTGGCATTGATAGGTGTTCTGGCAATAGGTATTGTTCCAGAACCTTTTTACATCTGGGCAGAAAGTGCAGCTAATGTAATGGGACTATAGGAGGTGAAAAAAATGGGAGATTGTGATCTATGCGGTGTAGGAAGACCTACTCTATGTCCTGTGAAACCAGATGTACCGAGATTCAGAAAAGCCTTCCCTACAGGAATGTGGATGGGCATTTGCGAGGAATGTACCAACGCTTCCCATGATGCCAATGGGAAGCGTGTTAAAGTGGAAGGAAATAAATGTGACCTATGCAGCAAAAAAGGTGAACAACTGTATGCTGTAGGAATAAAGGTTCCTGATTTCAGCGAACCCTATTACAAGAATAAAGAAGTAAAGCTTTGCGAGACCTGTTTTGATGCGGTAGAAGTTACATACGACAAGCGTCAAGCAGAAATAGCGGCTGACAAGGGTCACCATTAAACAAGATATATGCTAAGGGGCGTATTGCCCCTTTGTTTTGGTATATAAAGTATAACTTTCTCC
>JAGLRT010000003.1 GCA_023136155.1 Methanosarcinales archaeon | reverse complement strand
GCTCAGTGAGTGCGGGTGCCGGTCGTGGTAAACTGATAGTTCCATCATTTCCAGGGCCAGGTCTACCCTCTTATCTATGTCATCAGGTCTTGATTGCCTGTTCTTCAGCCCGAAAGCCACCTCATCATAGACTGTGTCAGTAAAAAGCTGGTAGTCAGGATTCTGGAACAGATACCCAACAGCCTGGGCCATTTCGGCCACGCCACGTTTTCGAATATCCTGCCCACCTACCAGTATTCGTCCCGCTGTTGGCCTTACAAGTCCTATCAGGCAACTTAACAGGGTAGTCTTCCCTGAGCCGTTAGGCCCGATAAGAGCCACAAACTCGCCATGTCCGATTTCCAGGTTAACCCCTTTCAATGCCCGGTGGCCGCCATGGTAACTGAACTCTACATTCTCAAATACTACTTGAGGCGAATTTTCTAAATGTTGAGATGTCGCTGGTAATTGTTTAAAAGAGCTATTGAGATTACACAAACCAGATACAATTTCCTGATAGGATGGTCTTGCCACCAGCATATTGGAAATACGCATCAATTGAGGCAGATGAATGCCAATCCGTTCCAGAACATCAAGATTCTGTGTGAATATATCACAGGTATTCCCATCCAGGATTATCCTGCCCCTGTCCATCACAACCGACCTGTCAGCAAGCTCCAACACCTCATCAATCTTATGTTCTATCAGGATAATCGTAATCCCTCTATCCCTGTTGAGGTGTTTCAGGGTTTCAAATACCTCTTTTGTACCTGCCGGGTCAAGGTCTGAAGTTGGTTCATCAAGCACCAGTATTTTTGGTTCCATGGCAAGGTTACCTGCAATGGCTGTTCGCTGCTTTTCACCCCCTGATAGCGTGAATGTAAACCTTTCCTTCATGTCCTCTAACCCCACCGTTTTTAGTGAACTATTCACACGTGCCTGTATACTTTCCCTTTCAATTCCTAAATTCTCAGGTCCAAAAGCAGTGTCCTCTTTCACAGTCAGCCCGAACAACTGGGTATCAGGGTTCTGGAACACCACCCCGACATCGGTAGATAACTGGTAGACCTTATGGTCCTGTACATTTTTTCCATTAATGGATATCTCACCGATGAGGACTCCACCCGCAACTTTTGGAATAATACCATTCAAGCACTGCACAAGAGTTGATTTCCCGCAACCGCTGGGTCCCAGCAGTAGTACGAACTCGCCCTCTTCTACTGTAAAGTTAATATTATCAAGTGCTGCTTCATCAGAATCAGGATAGTGGTAAGTAAGATTTTCAATTGAGATCATTATATTTCAGTCCAATCAAATAACACCAATTAAGAATAAATAACATAGCCTTATATTGTCTGTAATACTTTTAAGTATAATTGTAATAACTTTGGTGGTATTTTGCGGGGACTATTCCGTTATGAACAAAAGGAGACAATAATCCACAACATAGACCCCAGGGTCAAGTTAATATGGGTATTCAGTGTCTCCACCCTGACCATAACAGCCGGCGTACCCTGGGTTTTGCTGGCGATATTCCTGTCAACCCTGCCATTTTGGGCACTTTTGCGCCCATCAAGAGAGAAGGTCACTTCAGTTGCCTTTGTACTATTTACTATGGTATTCGGATTCATGGTTTCCCAATCTTTATTTTACTACTGGGGGGATACTCCCACATTTACTATAATCCCGGCACATGTCCCGGTAATTGGAACGCTCACGGGCGGGATCCACATATACATAGAAGGTGCCATGTATGGTTTTATCCAGTCATTCCGGTTCATGGCATCGGTAAGTGCTGCCCTCCTGCTTGTGGCCACTACCCATCCCAGTGAGCTTATTGCAGGTCTTGTACGTTTCATCCGGATAGGCAAGAGACATTTCGGTTTTCCAAGCGAGATCGCTTTCATGGTTTCTTCGGCTGTAAGTTTTGCTCCTTCCATGATTGAGGAAAGTCTCATCACAATAAATGCCATGCAGGTACGCGGCCTTAATATGAAAGGTATCACCAACAAGATAATCGCATTAAAATACTTATTTTTCCCGCTGGTCATCAATATTTTAAGGTCAGGTCGTCAGATGGCCATCGCTGCAGATTCCAGGGCTTTCAGGGCGACAAAGAACAGGACATATTTGAATGAACTTAAACTGGGTCAAGGTGACTATATTTTTCTTTCTTATATCTTTGTCTTCATAAGTACAGGGCTATATCTAAGTTTCATAGGTTATGGTGGCACAGTGCCGGGGATATAAAATGAAGGGAATCGTTCTATTAATTTCTATATTGTTGCTGGTACCCCTGGCATCAGCCGGTGAATGGAGGGGAGAAGGTACACCATTGTATACCATAGCCGAAGGCAGTATCCATGGTGGGGTTTACGTAGACGGCGGTCACGGGCTTACTCATGAAGACCCTTACGTAGAATATTTTGACCTGCCTGGTAACATTGAATATGCACGCCTGTACGTACCAATGTGGAATTATAACGAAGGCGATTGGGTCGATGTCAGTATCAATGAGAAAAGCCTGGGTAAAAAAAGCGAACCTGACTATGTAGCCGCATGGGGAGTTTGTGATTATGTCTTTACTGTCACCGACGAATTATCACCCGGGATGAACACAGTATCAGTAACTTACCATAACACAAACGGCGCACCTTACAGCATTGTGCTGGTGGCAGTTTATAAAGATGCTACCATGCCCCAAACAAGGTTCTGGATTGCAGAAGGAAACCAGGCCCTGTCCTATATTTCCAAAATTAACCATGCTGAGGTCATATTCGAGAGTGATAATCCAAAAGGGGCAACAAATGCTACATTGTGGACGATGATGATTGCAGGAAATGAGGGTGAGATTGACAGTTTATATTTTAATTCTAATCTACTTGGTGAGGATGTTGGCAGGAGAAAATCGGGTGCATACTTTGACCTTGACAAGTGGGATGTCACTGAGTTTGTTGGGATTACCAACAATACAGTCATGTTTGACCGTGGGGAAGAGTCATATATTCACCCTTTCAATGCAGTTCTTGCAGTAGAGTACATGGAAGATCAGGGAGATGATTACATCCAAATCAATACAAAGGTCGAATCAAAAGGAGCAAATGTACCTGTAGCTGTTGTTCTGGTTACTTTCCTTTCATTGTTGTTCGTAATTTACATGGTCAGGAGAAAGAAATGAAGGGACTGGCTATTATTCTGTTACTGATTTTTTTCTTACCACAATTAGCGGCTGCTGAACTTGAGGTCGGTATGACCGTACCCTTGAAAAGTAAGGAAATTTACCAGGAAAATCGACTGGTTGCAGGTGTATCATGGCATGAAAGAGCCCAGGTTATACTGACCAATACAGGGGATGAAAGACTCCACGATATCCTGGTATCGGTAGATGTTCCGCTTCAAATGGATATAGAAATCCCGATACAGGCAATGAAAAATATCAGTACTGATAATAATAGAGTAACAGCCAATATCAAAGAATTAGGGCCAGGAGAATCAATATCCTTTATTATCAGTGTAAAGCCACCCGAATCCATCGAATACAAGAAAAAAGGAAGCTTTTTAATATCAACCAGCTATGTGGACGCAAGTGGCACCCATTCCACCAGTATTACCCATGATATTGAGGTTGTACCACCCCCCTCATGGATAACCTATGCCACTGTGCTGGCAAGTATATCTATCATTTTGTTGGCCTTTTTATTTGCCTGGAAGTTCAATGTTTTAGAGTCATTCACAACTATAGACCTCATTACCATAGCTCTCCTGGCCGGGCTTATCGGCGTCGTTTTCAGGTGGTTCTGGCAGACCTTCAACGACCTGTTGGGTCCCCTTGGCGGACTGCTGTTCACCATCCCCACGGCCGTACTTATGATAATAGCGCTCCAGCTTGTAAGAAAACCTGGGACAGCCACACTGCTGTTCACGGTAGTCGAACTCGTCGCCCTTGTAGTCTGGGGCACCAATGTCACGGTTTGGATGGGTTGGTATATGACCGAAGGCATAATCGTTGATATACTGGTATTGTTATTCAAGAAAGATTATGCAGACAGGCGGAGCACGGCTATAATCTATGCAGTGGCAAGGAGTGCTTACGCTTATTGGATGTTCTATTTCTTCTTTGCACCTGCCGTTTGGAAGGTATACTATGCCCCCTGGTACGCCTGGGGAGAAGTGGGTATAGCCACAATAGGTGGCCTTATAGGTGGGGCAATAGGGTATAGTATTGCTAAAAAGGTGAGAGGGGCAATGATGTAATATGAAACCTGAACAAATGAAACATAAACTGGAACACTGGGCTGAGCATAATAGCAGCCATGCTGATGGCTTTCGAAAACAAGCCCATGAAGCTGGAGAGATGGAGCTACAGGATATTGAAACTGAACTGTTACATGCTGCAGATGCTATGGACAAGGCGGGCAGCCATCTTCGCAGGGCGATTGAAAAATTGTGAGAACCACTGGATCGAGTTGATAACTTTTTGTTGATTGCCACTGCAATCAGAGGTTACGCTCTCCAGGTCACGCTTAATGGTAGTTTGTATTGACGGCGGTCATGGCC
>JAGLRT010000029.1 GCA_023136155.1 Methanosarcinales archaeon | reverse complement strand
AAACAGATGTACGAAATGGTATCAAATGACGCACTTGAGCTGATCACTATGAACATCGCTGATTATGATTATATGGATACAATTTGCAGGCACGACATCCCGATGATGTTGATCTGGGGAGGGAAGGATAAGGAGATAAATAAGAACCTGGGTCCTGTGCTGGAAATACTGGAACAAAACCCATCCTTCGAACTCGTTGATATGCCTAATGCAGGGCATTTTGCGAATATGGAAAAACCTTCGGATTTCAATGAGATACTGAAAAGGTTCCTGCTAAAACAATCCATAAGGAATTATCTGTGAGGAATAGGTGAGAGATTGTCGGAAAAGTCCGCATTTAAAGGCACTTTGAGGTATTTCAAGGTGTTTAGAGGCATTTCAACTTATGAAATAAATACAGCATAATGCTGCATAGCGTTTTACTTATCAATGTTTATCGGAATGTATATATTTCATCACTTTTCCGACAATATCGAAAAATCCCTGAACGACTTCAAAAAACATTTGCCTTATTTGATAATATCCACTAATGCCACCCTTTCCAGCACCAGTTCAGGTATATTTCCTTCATCCACAGCATCCAGTTCGTCATGGGTGATGCTGAAATAATCCAGAATATCCCCCCTCTTAGCAACAGAATAGTCCAGCACAGTTGGGTCAACAGTATCCAGCAGTTCTGACACAAGTACCACGGGCTCATCTGTGCCGTTCTCACCTACTAGCACCATTGCAACCCTGTTCTCTCCTACCCTTACACCCAGCCCCAATGCCCTTTCTATCTGGCGGGTGCCCGCTGCATACAGCATAATCTCCATTCCTAAGTTGTTGGCTATGTTCCTGCATGAACCAAAAGACCTGATTGCCTTTTCAACAGCAAATATCAGGTGCCTGCTGCCCGTTATAAGGTCTGAATTCACTGCCTGTACCGTGATGTTATGGCCCTTACCGATGTCTGTCAGTTTTTTGAGGAATTCGGGCAGATCGGTGATATTGATGGTGCCACTGATTATCTGGATATTCATATTGATGATAGCGACCTTAAAAACAAAAAGAATGTCGGTCTGAAACTGTAATAATTTAGCAGAGAATTGATGCAAACTTGCAATGAACTCTTTGAAGAGTTCGTAATCGTTGATTGCTATTTCAAATAAAATCCTTTGACATTATCCTTAAAATACAAATGTTATGCAATAATTCACCGAAAATCCCGTGAAGAACGCAAAGTAAATGTAACAACGTCTTTGTGGTCTCTACGCCATTTGCAGTGGACTGAGATTTTATCTTTAATGCACTTCATTTCTCGTTACTGAAAATTTGCCCATAGTAAAGCCGATATCAAGTAGCTTAATTCATTTTTCGAATAATCAACTAAAACCGTATTTTCCAAGCAGAGGTACAAATACAACTCCACCTTTTGGTTCTTTTTTAACCCCGTTGGTCCTTGTTACAAGATATAGTTCCTGCATGAACCTACCAACAGGTATTACCATCATTCCTCCCACATTCAATTGCTCCACCAATACTTTAGGTATCTCAGGGGCAGCGCAAGCCACTGAAATCCTGTCAAAAGGTGCTTCCTCTGGCAGGCCCCCACTACCGTCTTCGATGATGACCGTGACTTCTTCCCGATAACCAGTTTCCAGTAAGTTATTGCGAGCTTCCTCACCCAGTGCCGGGATACGCTCGGTGGAATATACATGTCCTCCAGGGCGCACCAGTTCAGCCATGACAGCAGCGTGATAACCGCAACCACCGCCCACCTCCAGCACTATGTGTCCTGCCTTCAGGTCAAGTAGGTGGCACATTATAGCAACCATATGAGGGGCTGAAATAGTCTGGTCTCTACCGATACTCAGGGGATAGTCTGCATAAGCGGCACGGCGTTCGTTCTCATTTACAAACAGGTGCCTGGGCACATACTCCATTGCTGTGAATACCCGTTCAGATATTTCTCCATGACTGGATCTCAGTCTCTTTATCAGTCTTTTTCTTTCCGCTTCAAAGTCCATTGTGCAGACCCCCGTGGCTGGATTGCCGGGCCACTGCTATGCGGACGGGAATTACGTTTCTTAGCATCTTTCTTACCAGCTAACCATTCTATACGTTCCATTGAATCAGAAAAAACACGTCTGATGTATTTGGCTGGCACCGCTGTACCTTTTCTATCGACAGAACTGCCATCTCGTAATTTTATCTTTTTTATCTGGAATGTTTCGTTGTTGGAAGATAATGTCTCACCAATTGTAAACTCTTTTTCGCCATCAACTTTCATCTCAAAAGATGTGGTTTCCCATCCTTTGTTTACTGATATTTTGGCACCCACATTGTCGGTTGCCCTGGCCCAGATTGTAAGTATGCTGTCGGCACGAGCCCAATTCACCCTTTTGCCACCGGATTCTATAGATGTAACCTGCACAAAATTGGCCATATCCCCGCTATCATCTTCTACAACAAATTCATCATTTATTGAAATGTTCTCTTCTGAATCAATGGTTATTCTGCGACTTGCAGATGTATCTTTTGAGCTAACCACCACTCTGAGGCTCACAGGCCTGGTCTTTAATTTCTGGTGGGGGTGGATTGTATCGCATTGTGTGCATTTGACCAACATTCCGGGCTTTTCTTTCAATATGCTGTGTGGTACCGGCTCATTTGCTGAGCATTCCGGGCACTCCACCTGTATAATCTCATGTTCCATTGTACTTTTAAACCTCACTTTATTATTGAGTTACAAGATAGTAAATACTTCGATGCTCCAAGTCTACCTTCCTACTTTATGGAAGATAATTTTGGGGAAATAATTTAATAACCGGCTGAAAAATGTATTAGTGTGAGACCTTGAAATCTCACAAAAAAAACAATTGTACAGGTTAGATATTAAATCTAATAACTGCACATGTTTAAACTCACTTTAATTATATTAACTATCCATTACACTTTTGATAAAAAGTGTATGACCATAAAACCCTGGATTAGAATCTCTTTGGTCTGTGGTTTTGGTAGCAATCTCTGCAATAAACCGGCCTGTCGGGATCAGGTACGAAAGGCACTTCGGTTTCTTGTCCACAGTCTGCACATGTTGCTTTGTGCATCTCGCGTGGACCAAACCCGCCACTACCGCCTCTACCGCCACTACCGCCTCTGCCGCCACTACCGCCTCTGTTATTGAAACCTCTATCGTTCATATGTTATGTACTTCCATTTTAATTCTAATCAACTAATTCAAAAAGAGCCGCACTTGAGAAATTGAGATTCCTAATGAGGTCAATAAAATTAATCGACAGGGTTCTTTATAACCTACTGGTTTATAGATGTTTTGCCTGATTCCACAACTCACCGACTTATAGTCAAATTCAATTCCTGCCAGTTCTCATCTACCCCCTCCAGCGACTGCAAAGCCCCTGCATTAATCCCTGCTATCATCTTTTCCACAAAACGGTTCATCGGAATATCTTTCCCGTCAACTATTAATTCAAGTTCCATTTCGTTACCTCCTCTAATTCTATAAACAAATGTATTCAATTTAACTTTAACTGCACGATGTTTTCAACTCGTCATCCAGCATATCCTGAAGGTCCCATCCAAGTATATCACGAATAATAATATAACTCATTTCCGGCGATATAGCACCCACCTCAGTACATATTACATCAATATAATCTGAAGGAGTGACATCAAAAGCCGGATTTTTCACACTAACATACAGCATAGCTGATAATTTATCGGTGTCCATAACCTCTGATACATCCCGTTCCTCTATCTTCACCATCTCACCCATCAGGGTGCGGGGACTGAACTTATATGTCTCAGCTGCCACTATCACGTTGGTTCTGCTCTCATGGGCCGCCATTGCCAGCTGGGAAGTACCGATCTTATTTATCACACTGCCATTAGCAGTGACTGCATCCGCACCCACTACTACAATATCCACATCCTTCATGTAATACCGTACAGCTGAATCCACTATTAATGTAGTATTGATACCCAGTTCGTTAAGTTGGGCGATAGTCAAAAGACCCTGTCGTCGAGGTCTGCTTTCGGTAGCGAACACATTTATATCCTTACCAGCCTTATGCGCCTGTGCTATAACCGATATGGCGGCCTGGCTGTTACAGTGGGTCATTATAGTATCACCATTGAGAATACGCCTGCTACCAATTGTCCCTATCCTTTCAGTGGCTTCTTTTGATGATTCAATAAACTGGTCTGCCCGCCTGATCAGGTCGGTTCTGGCTTCATTCACAGTGTCACCTGTATATCCCATTACCATTCTGATTGCATTGGGCAATGAGACAGCGGTTGGCCGGGTGGCTACTAATACATTGGCCGCATTTGATATTTTGGTATTGAATTTCTTTACTGACTTTTCATCAAGCAGCTGAGAATAATCTTTTAATGCCCCTGCTGCAGCTCTGGCTATAGTACCCGCTCCCCTTATCTCCATTGTTTGTATCTTTTTTGCTATATCAAGCACGATGTCCATTATTTCACCCTGTTTATTATAGGTAATCCACAAGGCAAAAGACTTACTAATCTATCAGATATAGTACCACCCATGAAATACCAGTCTTCTCCAGTTTCAGATGAAATTCCAGATTCCTGCATTCATGAGAGGATAGAACAGGTTTCAGATTTCCTTCATAAATTTGACGGCATACTTGTAGCTTTCAGCGGTGGCGTGGACAGCAGTGTCCTGGCAGCGCTGACATACCAGGCACTTGGTAATAGGTCAATTGCCGTTACGGCACAAAGCCAGACCTTGCCCAGACGTGAACTTGAATGTGCAAAGAGAACTGCAAAAGATATCGGAATCAAGCACATTTTAATTCCTTATAATGAACTTGAAGAGCCTGAATTTGTTAAAAACTCGGTTAACAGGTGTTATCACTGCAAGACCGGCCTGTTTAGAGAACTATTGGCACTGGCCGATGAATTTGGGTTTGATGCTGTTGCAGACGGTACTAACGCCTCCGAACTTACTGGACATAGGCCGGGTCACAGGGCAGCCATAGAACAACACATTCTTACTCCCTTTGCCGATATGGGCATTACTAAGGATGAGATACGCCGGATGGGACGTTCGCTGGGACTGAATATCTGGGATAAACCACAACAAGCATGTCTGTCCAGCCGGTTCCCTTATGGCAAAACTATTACCGTAGAAGGTTTAAAACAGGTTGAACAGGCAGAAGAATTTCTCTTTGACATGGGGATTGAACAGTATAGGGTGCGTCATCATGGAAACACTGCACGCATTGAAATACCTGAATTATTTTTTAGAACACTAATGAACAATAAAGATACCATCATAGTTCGCTTTAAAGAACTAGGCTATACCTACATTTCTCTTGACCTCGAAGGTTTCAGAAGTGGAAGTTTCGACGTTTCTATTTAGTCAGAAACATTACCTAACGTAATCGAAAATCATTATCGAATGTATCATAAGAGACTGTCGAAAAAGTTAATAGATCAGAACAATTCGTAACATGTTCATCAAGTAAATCGATATTCAACGTCATGCTGTAATTATTTAAAATATTAAAAATCATCAAAATATATGCTTTTCTAATATTTTAGCTTTATATTCGTCGTTATACCCCGCAGCTCTGCTGCGGTTGGGACAAAACAAGCATCAACTTCAACCGCAAGT
>JAGLRT010000028.1 GCA_023136155.1 Methanosarcinales archaeon | reverse complement strand
GAATCTGAAAATTACCGTCAGGTACTATTATTTCACTCCCTTGTACCACTGTGCTGATAATTGCTCCTTTTGGGAACTTAATACTTTTTAATGGCTTCTTTAGTATTCTGGAACCTTTCCTGGCAATAAGTTCAAGTATTTCTGCCTTTTCGCCTTCCAGTGTGGTGATGGATTGTATTCCTACTTTAAGCAGGGTGGTTTTGAGAACCTCATTGATTGTAGCTTCCCTGGAACTCATTGCCACATCTATTCCAACCATCTCGAACAACTGGGTGTATTCGGTCCTGTCAACCCTGGCCATGACCTTAATTGCACCTAACTGCCTGGCAAGCAGGGAGCAAAGAAGGTTCTTTTCATCATTATTAGTAACAGAAACTACTGCATCCATGCCAGGGACATTTACTTCATCCAGTATTTTCATATCTGTACCGTCACCGTTTATGACCATGACATTTGGCAAAGACTCAGCAATCATTTCACATCGTTTCAGGTCTTTTTCAACTAATGTGATACTAAAGTCCGATTTATGAAGTAGCTCAATCAGGTAGAACCCAACTGTGCCACCTCCCACCACCAGCAATTTTTTTCTTTGGTTGCTAACCTCGAACCATTTTCTGATGTCCTGAATTGCCTCTTCCTTTCCAATAATCACCACCCGATCACCTGAGTAGATAACGTCGTTTCCTCCCGGAATGATGACATCATTATCTCTGAATATGGCTGATATCATGCTGCACTGAGGAAATATTACCTCTTTGAGAGCCTTACCAACAAGCACATTTCCGTCCTTTACTTTGAACTCTATCATCTTGACAAGTCCACCAACAAAATCCTGGACATCAACAGCTGAAGGAACTGATAATATCTGGTACATTCCATAAGCAAGAGACAGTTCTGGACATATCATGATATTCATACCAACTTGTTCCCGCATAGTCACAGGTTCATTTATGTAATCAGGATTACTGACCATAGCAATAGTTTTGGTTCTGTTTTGCGTTATCAGCTTGGCTGCTAAACTTGCCACAATATTGAGTTCATCATGGCTTGTTACTGCCACAACCAGATCTGATTTTTCCACTCCGGCCTGTTTCAATATCTTTACATTGGCTCCATTTCCCTGGATAACCTGAACATCAAGACCCATTACCTGCTCGATGGCATTGTCGTCTTTTTCAATAATAACAACTTCGTGGTCTCGATAAAGTGCTTTGGCAAGATGATATCCAACATCACCAGCACCGATGATAATAATATGCAAATACGTCACCTAAAAATATATTAGAACAATTGTTTGTTTTATAAGAGTCAATGAATAATCACAATATATTAAAAGCTTATCTATTTTGTAATATTACTAAAAATCGATGAGATTTTTCTGTATCTTGCCCTTTCCAGCAGGTGTATTTGTTGCATCCGCCCCTTCTTCTACATGAACTCCAAGTTGCCTGAGAGTATTTGCTGCTATCTTCGGACCAAGTATTTTTGTCAGTGTGTCAAATCCTACATTGCGAATGGCATCCAGGTCATGATACCCCGCATTATATAATTTTCTTGCCCGCACTCGCCCGATATCCCTGAGTTTGATGATGGGGAGCAATTCCCGGGCGGCGCCGTATGATATGCGCTCTACCAGTTCCCTGACAAAATCCGTGTATTCACTGTCAAGGTGAGTGCCGATTCGCGCCATTGAATGCATCAGCCATTGGGCGGTATCGGCCTGGGCTCTGATATCTCCTGGACCGATATTGAACCTTGATGTGATTTCATCCTCCCCTTGTTCTGATATCCAGTCCCGCAGTACCAGTGCAGTCTTTACATCTGACAGGAACCATTCATATTCCCTGCTCTCCTGCCCACCTGGTTGCACGAACTCATCACAGTGCTCTGATACAATATCGTTCAGCCATCCATAATCCCCTGACCTGAGGAAAAGAGAGCGCATATCAGGTGTACTGGAGATAAGGTGCAGCATTGTAAGTTCAGAAGTTTTCACTGCATCGAGGCGCCCCAACCCGTCCACCATGATACTTGCCGACATGGGGTCGATATACAATCTCGATACCAGTTCTCCCAATTCAGTCGGATACAGCCCTTGAGTGTCCAGCAGCATCTTATTCTCATCAAGAAAACTTATTACCTCATCCACTATTGCAGCGAGTTTCCATGTCTCCTGCTGGTGGGCATAGAACGTTAGACCTAGAAAATCCATAAGTTCATCCCTGCTCTCCACAAGCCTGGTGGATACAGCCGAGAGTATGTGGGTACGCAGGGCGGTTTCCGAACCCAGTTTAGACCAGATCTCCTCAGGGTCATTGAGGATATACTGGTCCTGCAATACCTGAAGTTCTTCAAATGACCTGGCAATCAGTACAGATTCACCATACGGGTCCAGTTGTGGTCTTCCTGCTCGTCCTGCCATCTGCTTGTATTCCAATACAGGTATGGGCACCATTCCATAGTTTGGATCATATCGTTTGTAACCCCGGATTATCACCCGCCTTGCAGGCATGTTAAGTCCGGCTGCAAGGGTGGGAGTGCTGGATAAAACTTTTATCAAGTTGTCCCTGAATCCAGCCTCAATAAGTTTTCTCTGTTCAGATGTCAGTCCTGCATGATGAAATGCAGCCCCGCCTCTGACACACTGGCTAAGTCTGGTTGCAGTTTCAGTCTCGCCTGTACTGGATATTCTCTCAGCCAGGTTGTCCATTTCAACTCGATTTTCGTCATTAAGTTTTTTTGCCAGCACCTGCCCTAATCGCCTGGCGCTTGCTTCAGCGTTGCGGCGACTGCTCTCAAAGACAAGGCACTGTCCGCCTTCCTGCAAAGTATCTGTCACCAGGTTAACCAATTCGTCCTTATATTTTGACTCCACAGCACGCTGGCCTTTTATGAAATTGATAGCACTATTATAAAATACACCTTCCCGCAAGTCAACCGGACGCCAGTCACTTTCTACCAACTGAGCGTTCAGCCAATTAGCCATGTCCTTTGAGTTGCCTACTGTAGCTGAAAGTCCTATGATCTGTGCATCTGGATTAGTATGCATAAGTCGGGCCAGTGTCACTTCAAGGGTGGGCCCCCTATCTGGAGAATCCACTAGGTGTATCTCATCAGCCACGATTACAGTTATGTTCTTAATCCAGGGTGCTCCGTTGCGTATAAGTGAATCAGTTTTCTCGGATGTTGCCACAATGATATCCTTTTTACCCAACCATTCGTCCCTGGAATCCAGGTCTCCCGATGAGATTCCTGCCTCCACGCCAAGGTCCTGGAATTCCCTGAACCGTTCATATTTTTCTGAAGCAAGGGCTCTCAAAGGCACGATATACAGGCATTTACCACCACTAATTACCGATTTCAACATGGCCAGCTCTGCCAGCATGGTCTTGCCCGAAGCTGTGGGCACGGCTGCCAGGATGTTTTTCCCCTCCAGCAGCCCCGCTTCGATGGCAGTTTTCTGGGGAGGATAGAGTTCAGTTATTCCTGAATTGATGTAGAATGCCGATACCACATCAGGAATGTCAATTTCAGAGATTTTCATAAACAGTGCTTCTCAAAGGTTTAAATAGGTATAAAGACATTTTTGAATCCAATTTGACAATCCAGTTTTATTATTATAAAAGGTGATACCAATGTACTCAGATAGAATCAACAACCTACCACCGTATCTTTTTGCAGCCATAGATGAAGCAAAGGCCAGAGTAAGTGAAAAAGGCGTAGATGTAATCGATCTTGGTGTTGGCGACCCTGACATGCCAACGCCAGATAATGTCATACAGGCCCTGTGTAGTTCTGCCAGGAATCCAGACAGGCAAAAATATCCCTCATATATCGGCATGCTGTCTTTCAGACAAGCTGCAGCAAAGTGGTATAAGGAACATCTAGGCATTGAACTTGACCCCGTTTCCCAGGTACTTGCACTTATAGGTTCAAAAGAAGGCATCGCCCATATCCCACTGGCGTTTTTGAATCCGGGCGATGTGGCCCTGATACCTGACCCGGCCTATCCTGTTTACAAGATTGGCACATTGTTTGCGGACGGTAAGCCTCATATCATGCCCTTGCTGGAAGAAAACGGTTTTTTGCCTGACCTTGATGCAATTCCCAGGGATGTAGCGAAACAGGCAAAACTTATGTTCCTGAATTATCCTAACAATCCCACATCGGCCATTGCACCTGAGGGTTTCTATGAAGAGGTAGTGGAATTCGCAAAAGAGAATGATGTCATCATTGTACACGATAATGCTTACAGTGAGATTACTTTTGATGGTTATAAGGCACCCAGTTTCCTGAAGATTGATGGTGCCATGGACGTGGGTATTGAGGTGCATTCCCTTTCAAAGACCTACAACATGACCGGCTGGAGGATTGCATTTGCAGTAGGTAATGCAGAAATCCTGGCTGGCCTGGGTAAGGTTAAGACAAATGTAGATTCCGGTGCCTTTGAGGCTGTGCAGGAAGCAGGCATTGAGGCCATGCTTGGACCCCAGCAGTGTATCAGTGACATGAATAAGATATATACTGAGCGTAGGGATACCCTTATGGCAGGGTTAAAGGAATTTGGTGTTGATTTCCAGCCGCCTAAAGCCACATTCTATGTCTGGGCTCCTGTGCCTGAAGGATATGATTCAATGAGCTTTGCAAAAATACTGCTGGAGGAGGCGGGAATTGTGGCTACACCAGGTGTCGGCTTCGGTGACTATGGTGAAGGTTATGTGCGCTTCGCCCTTACCCGGTCAGTTGAGCGTATCAATGAAGCTGTCAACCGTATGAGGCAGTTAAAAATCTAAAAAGGCTCATATATTATACAAACAGAACATATACATCAATAAATGTACAGCATATAGAAAATTACATAAGATGTCATGCACTAATATTAATATTAATAGTGATAATACAATAATAGGGGTTTGTTATGACAGCCGAACAAAAGATATTTGAAAGAGTCCCTTCGGGTATACAAGGCTATGATGAGATGATAAAAGGCGGTTATTTCAAAAACACTGTCAATATCATATCAGGAGAATCGGGTACTGGTAAAACTGTATTTGGCACCCAGTTCCTGTACGAAGGTGCGAAGAAAGGCGATAAATGTTTATGCATCGTCACTTCTGAGACATCTGAATCATTAAAAAGAGAAATGAACTCTTCTTTTGGCTGGGATTTATGGGAACTCGAACAATCAGGAGCAATCATTTTCGTTGATATTACTGACCCGGAATTGAGATTACAAAAGACTGTTGATATGGCTCCCATGGAACTGATACAAAGTTTTAAGAAACTTTTATCACACAAAGTTGAAGAGGTCAAGCCTGACAGGATCTTTATTGATTCTATAGAAGCACTCTTTTTAGCAATTGATTCACATTACAAGCTAAAAACACTAGTGGATGACCTGTTCGGTGAGCTCAGGACATTTGACATCACAACCATGGTTACAGTTGGTACAACATTCGAAGTGGAATCAATAGTGGAATACGGCGCAGATTCAGTCACCCGTCTGGGCAGGGTTGTTTCGGGGAATAACCTTCAGCGTTCCATTTATGTGGCCAAGTTCCGTGGTTCAGGTACCATAAATGAAATACGTGTGCTGAACATCTCTAATAACGGCATCAAGGTGCTTGACCAGTCTCCATATACTGCCATAGTTTAGTAATTAAATTAATCAGTTCAAGGGAACCACTCAAATGTGGCTTCCCCATTTTGAATTAGTTATATATAGCAATGAGCATGTATAATTAGATATATCTATGCAACTAAGAAACCATGTGGATAAATGGTGAATTCACTATTTTTTTCTTATCTGGATTAGAGGTGTTAACCTGAGTATATATAGAAAAAATCAACCAACAGAAAATGAGGTAGTTAGAGTTAGAGTACCCCGTAAGCAGGATGGGGAGATTTTGGGGACCGTGGAGAGCATGCTAGGAGCAAATAAGTTACGGGTACGGTGCATGGATGGTGTTATGCGGCTTGGAAGGATACCTGGCAAGATGAAGAAACGTACATGGATAAGGCCCGGCGATATAATCATTGTAGTGCCCTGGGATTTCCAGAATGAAAAGGCAGATGTGAAGTGGAGATATACCGGTCCACAGGCTGACTGGCTGGAAAGAAGGGGATATCTAAAAGGATAATCCAATATGACGGACTTTGACCCTGCTATTTATAAAAAAGTATATAAAATTGATAAAAAGGTAGATGATTTTAGAAAACGGATAAAGGATTCTGAGGATTTAAAACTTAAGGATGAAGTTTTCGATACATCTACCCTGAAGGCTCTGTACAAACTTTCATCCAAAGGTTATCTGGATGCGCTGGGTGGAACCGTAAGTACGGGAAAAGAAGCTAATATTTTTCATGCATTAAGAGTTCAGGACAATGAAACGCAGGAACTGGCTATAAAGATATATCGAATCAACAATAGTAATTTCAAAGCCATGCAGGAATACCTGATTGGTGATGTAAGGTTTCGAAACATAAGGCACACAAAAAAGGATATCGTTCTGGCCTGGACCAGAAAAGAATTTCGTAACCTGAGCAGGGCCATTGAGAGTGGACTTAATGTGCCAAAACCCATTATAACAGAACGGAACATTCTTATTATGGAGTTTAAGGGAACTGATAATATCTCTTATCCCCAGCTTCGTGAATTTAAATTAACTAAAGATCAGGCAATTCAAATCTGCAGCGAAGTGAAAGATTTCATGCTGCGCCTGTTTCGAGATGCAGAACTGGTCCACGGTGACCTTAGTGAATATAATATCCTGCTTGAGCCAGAATCTTTAACCCCGGTCTTCATTGACATGGGCCAGTCTGTAACTCTTGACCATCTCAATGCCAGGGATTTCCTGTTACGTGATATAACCAATGTTGCTAATTTTTTTGCCAAATATGGGGCAGAAATGGATATAGACAATACTATGGAAAAGATTGTAAAGTCCAGGGTAGACCACCAGTAATATGTGCTATTAGTTATATCATGGAGCCAGTTATGTTAGAGAATAAAATGACCACTTATGTAAAAGTACCCATGGATAGGGTCGCTGTGATAATCGGACCTGATGGCAGCACTAAAGCACTTATTGAAAAAAAATCCACTGCCAGTTTACGTATTGATAGCCAGACCGGTAGCATTGAGATTACTGACCCGAGTGATCCATTAATGGCAATGAGGGCTGCCGAGGTTATCAAGTCTATAGGGAGAGGTTTTAGCCCTGATAAAGTGCTCCGACTTTTTGACGATGAAATGCTTACTGTTGAGATAATGGATTTGAGTCACATAGCCAACACCCCCAAAGAACTCAAACGGTTAAAAGGGCGTATTATTGGTAAAGGTGGTAAATCAAGGGAGATATTTGAGAACCTGACCGGGTGTAAAATTTCAGTGATGGGTAAGACCGTGAGCCTTCTCGGACATCTGGACCAGATACTTGTAGCACGCACAGGTATTGAGATGCTGATAAATGGTTCTCCTCATGGACCTGTATTCTCTTTTCTAGAGAAAAAACGTAGGGAATTAAAAGAAAACAGATGGTAATAATAGTAATAGTAATAATTTTAATGTACTACCATCTGTAAAACGCTGGTTATTCGAGATTGTCGGAAAAGCCTACTTTTGGAAGATTTTAGCTTTATTATCAAAAAATAACCCGCCGCAACATAGCGATTTAATTATAACAATATATCAGAATGTTTCAATTTAAGCGTTTTTCAGGTACTTTTCCGACAATCTCTATTTAAGCTGGAAATATTAATTTTTCTCTCTCTGCTGGTATCAATAGTGATTGCCGGTGTTATTCTATTTCTTTCAAATAAATTATCTAGATTCATCACCTAACGTCCATATAGATCACCCAAAACCTCCTGCAATAAAACAAGAGGATTTTAGTATATTGGTGGGTCTATTTTGGGTGGGATCTTTCAGTCAATAAATATCCTTTAAAAGATATCTTAATCATATATTTCCATACTAAATAGCGAAGAGGCTAATTTTTCAACAGCTACATATTTTAGTATGGTCAGTGCTGAATTCCCAGGATATACTAGGATTTCGTCTGCTCTATAGGCATTCAGGATGACTTTATCCGTATAACTGCCATATCCTCCAAGAAGCTGATCACTGTAATGATCAATCCAGGCTTTGAATATCTTGGCTGCAACAGTTGATGGATTATCATTTTGTCTTATTTTTTCAGCAGGATACTCAGTTTGTATGATCCAATTATACATGTCATCCACGTTAATTTCATCACCGGTTTCGTATAAGATGTAACTGTCAGTTGACAGGTCCTTTAAAGTGTCCACTTCAATAATTATCATTCGGTCCATTACACCGTAATCATCTTGTGCATTTTCAAAGAACAGTTTTCTATTATTCGATAATGCACCAAGTTCAGTAATTTCAATGATCTCGGATTGTTGCACATCTTTGTGGTAAACACTGGCGGCTTTTGGTACATCCTTATACACTACCACTATAAGATAGTCATTATCATCCCTAAGATCCTCCATACCACTTGTCCATGCATATGTACTGCCAGCAATGACAAGTGCAATTATTAAAATAACAGCAAGCAGAGACTGTTTAACTTTTTTCACGGAATTGTTAGATTGGTTTTTCTCCACGTCTTTAATAACCATCTCTTCTTTTTGTGGGGTAAATTCTGGCTTAGGTTTTGGTTTAGTTTTTATTTCAGGCTCTTGTTCTGGTTCAGGCTCCTGTTCTGGTTCAGGCTC
>JAGLRT010000027.1 GCA_023136155.1 Methanosarcinales archaeon | reverse complement strand
GTTCTGGTTCAGACTCCTGTTCTGGAACCGGTTCAGGACTGGTCTCTACCGTATCATTTTCTGGAGATTCTTCTTCCAGTGTAACCTCACCTGATGTAAGTGGTTTTATTTCAGATTCAGACGTTTCAGGTATATCTTCGACTGCCTGTATTGTCTCTTCATCCTTATCGATCATATTTTCCCTCAAATTAACAATATTTCGCAATATTATTATTCAAATGCAATTCAGCTAATAGTTATCTTTTTTCATACTTAATCAAGTTTTCCTCGTTGTAACAAAACAAATACGTTGTATCTTCTGATCCATTTTTGCAGCCACACTCTTGATCTGCCGAGACTTTTGCAGATTTTGGAGGGGGGTTCGCCTCTCTGATATCGATTGACCGCATTGATACGTTCATGTTCCTTTTCTGTTAATGTTTCGTCTGATTTTGCCATAACGCATAATCTATATGCGGTATGGATTTTCGACGTTGAATCACCACAATTGTAAACGATGTGTTGAGCATTTCCAAGGATCACAGGATACTGGCAGCGGGATTAAGCCAAATGCATCGGTTTAGATTTTTAAAATTCGGGTCAATTTTAAAAAATAATCAACATCAATTTAACCATATGAGATTGTCGTAAAAGTCAACATTTTGAGGTATTTTGACTTATGAAATAAATACAGCATAGTGCAGCATAGTGGTTTACTTATCATTGTTTATTGAAATGTTTCGATTCAATCATTTTTCCGACAATCTCTAATTATCATTGTCAATTATGTTTTACAGAACCCCTTAATTTCTACTGGAAATATATATAGCAACATATTGTTATATTTGTTCTCATAATGAGATGTTTCTATATGTCAGAGACTTCAAAACCTTGTCTTTACTTCTGAGAATCAACGACAAATTTATTAAATTATAACAGTTTATTCCAGCAAAAACTCTTTAGTACCTATTGTAACAATACAAGAATACATTGAACAAAGTAAACTATTCCTCCAGACAAGAAAATAAAGGATGGATTCCTATCACATTCCTGAATCTCGAAAATCGTAGTATGGGCTGGTCGCCCGGGCTAAAAAAAAGCGTTTACATCGATGAATCCACAGACCCTGATACCCTGGACGAACTCAAAAGGGTCAGGGAAGCGGATGTATTGATAGCATATGACCAGATGCGTGACCGCACCCTACATATTGAACTCAAGGAATCAGAATGCAAAGAGTTTGACATTATTTATTCCCAATATCTTGAGAAGGGTGGGCAAATATCATATATCCGAAAAAAGGAAGGGCGTAAGACACATACTCTGTTCATGCTTGAAGAAGAATTTGGGGATTTTGTTGTAAGGGAAGTACCCGAAAAAAAGTATCTCTTTGGATAAATACTGTAAAAACCATCTGGTAAACAATTTTGCTCCCAACAGCCGAACAGTGTCGCACTCTCATGGCTCAAGCTAATGAGGTTGCTTTGACCATGTTTTGTCCCAACCGCAGCAGAGCTTTGGAGAATAACGATTAAGATAAAAATTATCATTATGCCCTGCATAAATGCCATGCCTGAACACCCCAATCATAACCCACACCTGGTCCCACACTTAAATATTAGACAGCAACCCCAGCCCCTTATCAGTCAACCGACAGATATCCTCGTCAACCACAGTATACTCCCCCTTATTAAGAAAATCCAGCTGGTAATCCAATTGTGATCGGTCAACCCCTGTCTCCTTCATCACTTCTGCCACTGATTTACCAAAAGTGCCAATGGAAACAATAATCTTCCTGCGCACCGGATTACCCAATGCCTTGAACATCATATCATGGTCTCCTGTCTTTGACTCACGGGCTGAGGGGCCGCGCATCATTATATCTTCCAGTTCGTCATCGCTAATGTTCTTGTTCATAACATCAAACCCTGAAAATAATGTTCAGGTTAATGCAACATAAATCTTACCATCTCCACCTTATATCAATACGCTTTTCAATATTCAGGATAGACATAGCCGTCATTTAACACAGGATAAAATACAATGAACCAAACCGCAAAACCCCTGATGGTACTGGGTACAGGCTCCCATGTAGGCAAAAGCGTGATAGTCACGGCCCTATGCCGCATCTTTGCAGAGCAGGGCTTAAATGTTGCACCCTTCAAGGCACAGAATATGAGCCTAAATTCCTGGATAACAGATGACGGCAGTGAGATTGGTATTGCACAGGCCATACAGGCAAAAGCATGCAGTATCCCACCAACCTCAGACATGAATCCCATACTCCTCAAACCCAAAGGTGACCGCCAGTCCCAGGTGATAATATTGGGCAAACCGTTTGCCGACCGAACCGCAGGAGATTATTATGATTCCATTGAAGACATGATGACAGTGGTTGAGGGTGCATACGAAAGGCTATCCCAAGAGTACGATATCATAGTCATAGAAGGGGCAGGGGGCGCTGCTGAGATTAACCTCTACCACCGTGATGTGGTCAATATCGGCACTGCCAGGATGCTGCAACCCCCTATAATTCTTGTAGGCGACATTGAACGCGGCGGTGTGTTTGCAAGCATCTACGGTACCCTGAAATTGCTACCTGTTGACATTGCGCCCCTGGTCAAGGGTATCATCATCAATAAGTTCAGGGGCGACCCGGCAATATTGGAACCCGGTATTCGGCAGCTTGAAGAACTAACAGGGGTCCCGGTACTGGGTGTTATCCCATATACTGAACTATCCATTCCCGCAGAGGATTCAGTCTCCATCGACGACAAGGTACAATCTGTGCCAAAGAACAACGGGTTGGTGGACATTGCAGTCCTCCGTTTGCCGAGAATATCCAATTTTACAGACTTCGAACCCCTTGAGCCGTATTCAAATGTGCATTATATCGAACCGGGTGACGACTTCGGGCACCCCGATGCTCTCATCATTCCCGGTACCAAAAACACCATTGACGACCTGAAAGTGCTGCAGGATTGCGGCTCATATACCAGAATACTTGAACTGGCAAAGGCAGCTGTCCCCATCATTGGCATCTGTGGTGGTTACCAGATGCTTGGTAAGACCATTACTGACAGCGGTATAGAAGGCGGAAGCGAGGATACTGCAGTCTTCAACGGTCTGGGACTGTTGGATATTACCACAAATTTCACAGAATATAAAAAACAGACTGTCCAGACCAAAAAGACAGTGACAGGTAACGGCCCCATTCTGGGCAGCATAAAGGGACAGCAGGTATCAGGCTACGAGATTCACATGGGGAATACAAATCTTATGGATGGTGCACTACCTGCTTTTGGTGATGACGGATGTGCTAATGATGATGGGCTGATATGGGGAACATACCTGCATGGTCTGTTTGAGAATGAGCATTTAAGGGATGCGTTTTTAGAGTTCCTGTATAACGGGCGTGATACGTCATACAGTGCAGTGAAGGACAAAGTGGAGTATATTGACCCCTACCACCAGCTAGCTACGCATTTTAAGGCTTACGTTGATATGGATGCGATTGAGAGGATGCTGACAGATTAGGTGACATTAGACGTAGATGGTAGTAAAAATCAATACGCATCAGTAAGTTTCATAGAGCGCCATCATACATTATCGTTTTCGCTTAGCAGGCAGGCAACTGCATATGCCGGGAATACTTTTGAGATGTCAGGGCCATATTTCCGGGACAACAATGTGCATTCAAGTCCGGCATGCCGGGCAGCATCATGAACCAGTAACTCACCCAGGCCCGCACCCACTACTTTTTCAATGCCGTGCTGTTTTGAGATTATTTCCAGTGCCTCTGAAAGTTCATCCCGCAGATGCCGGTAAATCTGCCCGGCTATGTTCATGATATCCTCATGTTTAAGTTCTGTGGTGTCTGCACATACCACCCTGGCCAGGCGCCGGGCAGCAGATTCAGGGGTCTTGTCTTCGCCATCTGCCGTATCGCAAGTATAATCCTCATGTTGAATGTTACCCAGCAACAAATTGGCATCACCGGTCTGGGCAAACAGTTCTGAAGCGATCCTGTACTGCACGTCTCCCAGCTTTATCCTGTCCATTAATGCTGCAATGTTTGTGCGAAGCATGCCGCGATAGAGCAGTTCATGGCGGCCCATACGTTTCAGGTCAGTATCTCCTGCAAGTGGGCGACCGTTCTTCACAGGGATAATGTCAGTTGTGGTACTGCCTACATCCACAAAAATGCAATCGTTGTTTTTGCCTGCCAGCATTGCCGAAGCCATCCAGTTCGCGGCTGCCAGGGAGCGCATATCACTGATGTGGCTGCTGTTTGAGAAATACCCATGATTGTCAAGATACATTGCGCCGGGAAATGCAGCATCTACAGCATCTACAATGAACCTGACACCTTGTTCCTTGTCAGTAAAACAATCTGCTAGTTCGCCGGTTATGACCACGCCTAATTTGCCGGGTTTTATACGTATGGCTATTTTCTTCAGGGCCTGGGGAAGGTGAGTATCTTTCCACAATGGGATATAATGCAGTTCAACAATAGAACGGTCTGCAAAAGCTAATTTGGTGTTGGCGCCACCTATGTCAATACCAATTACAGGTGCTTTTTTGCTCATATCTCTCAAGATAATTCCATATATGTTAATATTATTGCATTGTGTCGCTAACCCTGGAAATGAGACTGTCGGAAAAGTCCTAAACTTCAGT
>JAGLRT010000026.1 GCA_023136155.1 Methanosarcinales archaeon | reverse complement strand
CATATCATCAGGGGCAAGGACCTGATGGACAGCGAGCGGCGGCAGAAATATGTTTACGATTATCTGGGCTGGACCTATCCCCGCACGTCCCATTGGGGCAGGGTGAAGATGCACGAGTTTGGCAAGTTCAGTACCAGCGGCCTGCGTGCAGCTATAGAGTCTGGTGAATATTCTGGTTGGGATGACCCCAGGCTGCCTACACTTCGGGCACTGCGCCGCCGTGGGTTCAGGCCAGATGCGCTGCGCAAGTTCTTTATAGACATGGGTGTTGGGGAAACAGATGTCAGCCTGAGCTTGGATAACCTGTATGCTGAGAACCGCAAGTTAATAGATGCTGATGCTAATCGTTATTTCTTTGTGTGGGAACCAGTGAAACTGGAGATCTTGGGTACCAAACCCACTGTTGCGAAACCGCTCCTGCACCCGTCAATGGACCGGGGGAGCAGGGAGATTGTGATGGAGCATAGTGTGATGGTCTGCAGTCAGGATGTAGGGAATGCCAAACCCGGCGACCTGTTCAGATTGAAGGACCTGTATAATATAAGGATTACTGGCGAGGGCACGGCTGAGTTTGCAGGACATGATATTGAAACCATGAAAAAGGGCGGTGGGCGAGTCATACACTGGGCGCCTATGGATGGAATACCTGTGAAGGTACTGACGCCGGACGGTGAGGTTACAGGGATTGGTGAGGCTGGTATTGTGGGTGAGGTGGATAGGGTGGTGCAGTTCGAGCGGTTCGGGTATGTGAGAATAGATGGTGCCAACGGTGAAGTGGTGGCTTATTTCACGCATAAGTAGATTTTGATTGCAGAGTTTGTCAAAAGTTGCGACGGCACACTTAACCACAGCAGAGGTGCGGTGCATGACGTGCAGTCTCAACTTTTTAAAATTATTCAGATCCAGATATTTCAACGTATCCACTTAAAAAATCAGGGTAAAATGAATATTTGGATTATCTAAATCAAGTGCTTAAGCAGGTTTTCGATTTCAAAAAGGAGTCAGTTACCCTTAGATTTGAAGCGGATACATTTCAACAATATTTTTTATCACTTTTGTTATAGATTCTCCAAAAGGAATCACTCCTGCTCTCTTCAATCGTCCTGAAATATCATCATTACCAATGCTAATAAAATCATATCTTGATTTATATCCACTAAAAATCATAGGAATATCAGACTCTGTTCCTTTCGATAAGTAAACAACAAGTGTTTTTTCATGGTCGATTTCCATTTTGTCCAATAGCTGATCAAAAATTTCATCTTTTGATTTACAAAATATATCTATACAAATATCTTTTTGTGGATGTATTTTATCATGAAGCGACTCATAATCGTCTTCCATATTATTAAGTGCATTATTAACTATATTTTCTACATCTCTATAAGAAAATTCTACATAATCACTTATCGGATTCAAATCCAATTTTATTTCATTGCCTTCAATACTAATTGAATAAGGATGAAATGTTCTATATTTGGCATTCATTTTTTCAATAATATATAATAAAAAGATTTCTACATTTTTATCATTAGGTTTGTGGTATTTTATCTTTGTATTATCTATTTTAGTTCCCTTTATTCCAGATTCTTTTTCTACTTTTTCAATAAAAAAGTCAATTTGGTAATGCTCATGTTCACTATATTTTTCGAAGCTATCACGTATTTCTTTGGGTGGGTTTAAATAATAACAAATTGATTTTTCATCAGCCTGTGAAAAAAGGACAATACAATCTAATTTATTATCATTGACATAGTCCTGAATTGCGTAAATAATATGCATATTCGCTTTTTTAACAAAACTCAAAGATTCATCATCCCAAAAATTATTCTCATCATTAGAGATGAAACGAATTCCAGTTTTAGTATATAATATACAATTTTCACAAACAGTTGCATCGAAATAATATTTATTAGCATATTCCATTCCACGGTTTTTAAAATCCCAACCAGTAATTAATATTTTTTTTGGAATGTTTTTGAGTATTTCGGCAATTTCTTCATATTCCTGTGAGACAATTGTTCCCACAGAAGTTAATAGTAAAAGTTCTTTTGGTTTACTATTCACAATTTCATCTATAATCTCTTTTGGTCTCATTCCATCGATATGGTTGATAAGCATTATACTCTTCACAAACTTTTGTAATCCCTCTTGAGTCTCATATTTGAAGATGTATCCCAATCTCCATTTATCCATAACTTTTAATAAAGATAAGGGCATTGCGCTTGGGTGCTCAGAACTATAAAAAACAAAAGTAATTACATTATAATCCCTAGCTCTCTCTAATTCCATCAACTGCCCAGCTGGATGAGTTATATCAATTAAGGCAAACTTGGAATTATGAAGCAAACGTAATGATTCTTCATGAATTTCATTAGGTCTGAGATTTTCAAATATTTCATTTGCAATAATTGGGATCAGATTGATACTTTCAATAGTATCTATCAGACTATTAAAAATTGGTTTACAATTATTATCGTTTCCACCAATAAACACCATATTATTTCTATCATCTCTCAACTTATTGAATGCCTTTACAACATTATTTTTAGGCATTGAAATGTCACCCTCCCATTTTACAGATTCTTTTAAGCTCAATTTCTCAAAATTAGCTTTTATTAGAAAAATGATTTTTTAATAATTTTATTAAAACATCGTCAACTTTTGTTTCTGTCATCTTTATCCAATCAACTGTTGGCTCTTTAATTATATTTCTTGGTATGTCTGGATTTATTTTATTCATAATTGTTAAATAAATACTTTTATACTTTCCTATACGTTAAATAACATGTGAGTAAGTATTATAAAAGATTGGTGCTAAGAGTTAGGGAATTTTAGGTATCTATAGTACATCATCAATACAATTTATTTGTTCAAATTTTGCATTTTCTTCTTCTCATTGAATCGCAATACTTGGAGTGCACTCCACGCTCTTCTTTATTCGACGGAGGTATAACGAATAAGATAAAGTCTCGACTGTTGCCTCCTTCAAAATCAGGTTTACCATCATACCAATGAGCCTCAGACGTAGGCACCGCTGTAGCTGTTGTCGACAGGGTCGCAGTAGCCACCGTAGTCGGGCCGTCTACTGAACTGCAGTCCCTATCGGTGCAGCTTGCCGATAGCAGCGCCAGAATGAGGGTTATGGTGGTCAGGAATTTGGTGATGGGGGGCATGATATAGATGACTATATAAAAATGGTTTGATGATTGCGATTATTTCTGGTATATGTTAAGTTTTAACCATACCGTTTTTGGAAATTCATAAAAATAATTAAAACCCTCCATTCAATCTTGGAAATAACCACATCTTTTTATTGTAACAGATACAAAACATGGATCACATGAAAGCCGTAATCCTCGCCGCCGGAGAAGGGACACGCATGCGTCCCCTTACCAAGCATTGTCCAAAAGTGATGCTTCCTATCGGGAATAAGCCCCTACTACAGCATGTTATAGAACAGGTAAAAGACGCTGGTGTGGACCACTTTATCCTGGTAATAGGATACCAGGGTGATACTATAATTGAACATTTCGGGGAAGGAGAACGGTTCGGTGTCAAAATTGATTATGTGATACAACAGGAACGGTTGGGTACTGCCCACGCTATCGGTACTGCACGCGCTTTAATAGATAAACAGTTCCTTGTGTTGAACGGCGATGTGATGGTCACAACAAGTCAGGTCAGGACACTGCTTGAACGGGATGAAGTGGTGGTCATGGCTGCTATGGAAGTGGACGATCCGTCACAATTTGGTGTACTTGAAGTGGACGGAGGGATAGTCGTCAAACTACATGAAAAACCTGAAAATCCCCCCACCAATCTTGCCAATGTTGGTATCTATGTTTTCGAACCCGAGGTATTCAAAGACATTGACAACACGCCCCTGTCATCTCGCGAAGAATATGAGATCACTAGAACCATCCAGGATATGATTGATAGCGGAATCCATGTTGGTTATCAGGTGCTATCCGGCACATGGCATGATGTAGGCAGACCGTGGGATATGTTGGATGCCAACATGGAATACCTAAAAACCATTAGCAATGATATCAAAGGCGAGATTGAAGATGATGTACACATCCACGGTGCTGTGATAATAGAAGCGGGTGCTAGGGTCCGCAGCGGTGCATATATTGAAGGACCGGTCATTATAGGGCCTGACTGCGATATTGGACCTAACTGTTATATCAGGCCATATACCAGCTTGGGCAGAGGTGTGCGTATCGGCAATGCTGTTGAGGTCAAGAATTCGATAATCATGGACCGGACTCATGTGGGCCATCTATCCTATGTGGGTGATAGTGTCATTGGCAACGGTTGCAATTTCGGTGCAGGGACAAAAGTGGCGTACCTGAGGCATGACGGTGGCAATATCAAGGTCATGATAAACGGCGAAAGGATTGATTCCGGGCGCAGGAAACTAGGCACCATCATGAGTGATGACGTGCATACCGGCATCAATAGCATGTTGAACGTGGGTTCGGTCATCGAGCCAGGCAGTAATATCCAGCCAGGTGAATTTGTAAGGGATTACTATCCAAATGAATAAAAACTGTTGGGAATGGTGATTTAAAGTTGAAAGTTTCAGTAATAGGTTCTGGTTATGTAGGTACGGTAACTGCAGCATGTTTTGCTGAACTCGGGCATGGTGTAGTGTGTATTGACATCGACCCTGAAAAGGTGAATATGATAAACAGGGGCGAACCTCCTATATATGAAGATGGACTGGAAGATCTACTTGCAAAACATGCAGGAAAGACGCTCCGGGCTACTGCAGATTATGATGATGCTGTGTCCAATACTGACATATCGTTCATCTGCGTTGGCACGCCGTCGGATGATGAAGGTAATATCGACCTGTCCATTGTAAAGGCCGCCAGTAAAAGCCTTGGTGCAGCACTGGCTAAAAAGAACAGCTATCATGTCGTGGTGGTAAAAAGCACAGTAGTGCCCCAGACCACTGAAAATGTGGTTGTACCCATAATTGAAAAGGCGTCCGGCCAAACAGCAGGTGTGGATTTCGGTGCTGCCATGAATCCAGAGTTCCTGCGTGAAGGGAAAGCCGTTTATGATTTCATGCATCCTGATAAGATAGTAGTTGGTGCCATAGACCAGCGCTCAGATGATGCTGTATCTGCATTGTATGCTGGCCTTGATTGTGAGATAACCCATGCAGACCCCAGCACAGCAGAGATGATAAAATACGTGAACAATTCTTTCCTTGCTACCAAGATATCTTTTTCAAATGAGATCGGGAATATCTGCAAGAAACTAGGTATTGATACTTACCAGGTTATGGATGCTGTGGGTAAAGATTTCAGGATATCGCCCAATTTCCTGAACTCTGGTGCCGGTTTCGGGGGTTCGTGCTTTCCCAAGGACGTAAAGGCATTGATAGGGAAGGCTAAAGGGCAGGGATATGAACCAATATTGCTTAATTCCGTGGTTAAAGTCAATGAAGTTCAACCTTTGTTAATGTTAGACCAATTGGAGTCCAGGCTGGGCGACCTGAGCGGCCTGACCATTGCTGTGCTGGGGCTGGCATTTAAGAATGATACTGATGATATCAGGGAATCCAGGTCCATACCTGTGATAAGGGCATTGCAGGACAAGGGCGCTGTTGTTACTGCATATGACCCTATGGCTGCTGATAATATGCGGCTGCTGTTTGATAGTAGTAGCATCCGGTATTGCGACAGCGCGGCGCAGGCCCTGAAAAGTGCCGATGGATGTCTTGTAATGACTGAGTGGGATGAGTTCAGGTCATTGTGCAGCGAGTTTGCGACAATGAAAAGACCGCTGGTAATTGATGGGCGCAACGTCATTTCCTGTAATGAAATTGAATATGTTGGCCTCTGCTGGTGAGTGAGTTGCTTATGACATCAAAACGTTGCGACTATTTTGGTGAATCTGTTATAAGGGATATGACAAGGCTGGCACTGCGTCATGATGCGGTGAACCTTGCTCAGGGATTTCCAGATTTCTCTGCACCCGATGAACTGAAAAAGGCAGCTTGTGATGCGATTATGGATGACCATAACCAGTATGCAATCACCTGGGGCGCCAGGGAATTGAGGGAGGAGATATCGAGCAAGGCCGGCCAGTTCAATGGCATCCAGGCAGACCCTGAGCAGGAAGTGACAGTTACATGTGGCACCACTGAGGCAATGATGGCTTCAATGCTGGCGATAATTGACCCTGGGGACGAGGTAATAATTTTTGAACCATTTTATGAGAATTACGGGCCTGATGCCGCAGTTTCCGGTGCCGTGCCCAGGTTTGTACCTCTGGAAGGAGATGATTTTAACTTTGATGCTGATGTACTGGCGGAGGCGTTCAATCAGCGGACAAAGGCACTGGTACTGAACACACCCAATAACCCCACAGGGAAGGTGTTTGGAAAAGAAGAGATGTTGGTCATAGCCGACCTTGCGACCGATAATAATGTTACTGTGATAACGGACGAGATATATGAACATATTATCTATGACGAGGCGCAGCATACCAGCATTGCTTCTATGGGTGACATGGACCAGCGCACCATTACGATCGGGGGTTTCAGTAAGACATACAGCGTTACCGGCTGGCGTGTAGGCTATGTACTTGCACCGCCCCATCTGACAAGTGCCATTCGCAAGATTCATGATTTTCTTACGGTGGGTGCACCGGCTCCATTGCAGCATGCATGTGTTACAGCTCTTAATCTGCCTCCTGCATACTATGAAGAACTGGTCAAGATGTATGATAAAAAGCGGCTTATGCTCTATAATGCACTTACTAACAGCGGATTTAAATGTAAACTCCCTCAGGGGGCATATTACATCTTAGCTGATATTTCAGCTTTTGAGTTGGGAAATGATGTTACCTTCGCACATTATCTTGCATCTGAAATTGGTGTGGCGGTTGTGCCTGGCAGCAGTTTCTTTAAAAATACTGAAATGGGGGCAAGCACTGTCAGATTTACTTTTTCCAAGAGCGATGAGACTTTGCTGGAAGCTGTTTCCAGACTGGAAAACCTGTAACCATCGATGCAACATCGATGTACTTAATTATAAAGAGCTACAAACTTTACTATTGGTGAAATTATGCCAGGGGATGAAAAATCTCAAAATAGAGAAAATGTCACAATTATTACAAAGTCAGTGTCACTTGAAAATCCTATAATTTTAGAGGGTTTTCCAGGTATTGGGCTTGTGGGGAATATAGCCAGTCAGCATCTGATAGATGAACTTAATATGGAATATATTGGAAGTATTGAATCAAAACATTTCCCGCCAATTGCGGTTCTGTTCAATGGTATTATCAATATGCCTGTTCGCATTTATGAAAGTGTGGAACATAATATTTTGACCGTAATTTCTGATATTCCCATCCATCCGACTATTTCATACGAGGTCAGTAAGGTTTTGATAGACTGGGCTCAGTCACTGAATGTGAAAGAAATAGTATCAATTGCAGGAATAGCTACCATGTCTGCTGAAAACAAGGTTTTCGGAGCAGCAACTAATGATGAAATGCTCGAAAAGATAAAGGAACATGTAGAGGTATTTCAGGTTGGTACCATAAGTGGTATTTCCGGCAGCGTGATGACAGAATGTTATATGCGCAATATTCCTGCTATAAGCTTGTTGGGCGAGACCAACAATCCAAACCCCGACCCCAGAGCTGCGGCAATGGTAATAAAGATTTTAAATAATCTATATAATCTGTCCATAAACACTGAGAACCTGCTTGAACAGGCAGAACAGATTGAACTTGAACTGCAAAAACTTTCTGAACAGGTCAAGACTTCAGAAGAGGGTGAACAACCTAGACGTGAATTTCCAATGTACGGGTAAGATTAAACATGGGAGTGTTGTAAATGCAGTATATAGCGCTTACAGGTATATCTTCACAGGTGTTAAAAGAGCTTCAGGAGAACCGCATACGTACCCTTGAGATACACAGTCCTCACAACTTTATATCAGTTTATGGTACAAAAGTGGGTGATTTGATTTTCCTGACCAAATCCAGTTATAGTGATATTAAAGCCGGGACAATAGGAGTGTTGGTAAAGATTAAGGAACGGCAGGTTTCAATGCATCGCCTTGTCAGCAGGTCGGAAGAGATGTTTGAAGAATGCGAAACTTTTGCAGCACGGCTTCAACTACAGATGCAGGGAATTGCCAGGGTACGCAAGGTTGGCGATATTGTTATGGGTAGTCCTTTCTTTGTGGATGCTGACAGTGTCACTTATCTGGAAGCAAAATGATATGTGATAAAACTCATCTAAATGGCAATTGTACCAAAGAGTTTTTATGGTTGGAATACTATTTGAAAGTCCATTGGCTATATCGGTAAACGCCTGTGGGCTCGTGGCTTAGCCAGGATATAGCGCCGGGCTTCTAACCCGGATGTCGAGGGTTCGAATCCCTCCGGGCCCGCCAAAAGTTTAATGAAAGGAAACACAATGCCTCGGTGGCTTAGGGGTATAGCGCGTCCTTGGTAATGGACTGCGATAAATTTTCGCAGGACTCCAAACAGGACGAGGTCGGGGGTTCAAATCCCCCCCGAGGCTTCCAAATCTTTTTTCAATCATATCTTTCAGACCATCGATTTCACATTTAAGTGAAACTCCCCACAGCAAGAGCAAGCAGAGTTAACCGAGACGGGAACCTGGGTCGCGATTACTTTATTCCTTTGAATAAATCATGTATTCAATAATCAATAGAAATACCGGAAACAAAACACTTAACAAAATTTGGGTATCTAACCCGATTACTTCAACGTCACTTATCAGATTCAATGGAGACTGTCGGACAACCTTTCAAAT
>JAGLRT010000025.1 GCA_023136155.1 Methanosarcinales archaeon | reverse complement strand
ATGAATGAATCAGTGAGGTTTTTTAGCGAACTACTGAAATTGGTTAATCATAAAAAATCATTGGTTCTTTGGAAAACAATACATATTGAGCCAGTCAAACTCCTTAACCGATGACTAATGGCACGTTGTCAGGCGGATAAAAAACGTCGGCAATATCCAGGTATTCGTTATGATAATCTCCGGGATTGGTCTCAATTTCATCCCATGCTAACGGTAACTCTACAACCTGAACACCCAATCCCTGTGCAATTTCAAATAATTTTCCAAAGCCAACTGCACCTTCGGTTAATACCAGTCCTAACAGGCGGTCGCACTTTGCATGAACATGGATGGTAATTTCGGGGGGTTGTTCATCCAGGGTTTGGGTGGGTGTATCAGAAGTCCAGCCACGGGCAAGGATTACCAGAGTGGTTGCTGCAAGTGTATAAAAATACGTTCAGCCGTTTTTCATGTGTTTTATGTATTACATTGTTTTATGCATCTCGTTGGATTACAGATCTTGTATCGAAAACTCAACTTACTCCATACTTTCTACCAAAAAGTAATGTAACCTTTCAAAGTAAAGGATTTTCTGGATGGTATGATATGCTCTACTCTACTCTTTATGGGATGATCCCCAAAAATGGTTAGAACAATATCATATGCGTTCAATATCTGAAACTGTAAATTCGATGGTAAAATGTCGATTTGGGGCAACGCTAAGAAAAAAACTCGATCCCAGAAAAGCAACTGAAACCAAGTTGAAACTTGTTGCTCATGATATCAGAAGGATTGACTACATTGAGACATTGTATGATATAAAACCTCAATGGCCAAGGAACGGGGTTTAGGTGAATATTGTCCCAAAGCCTATTCAACAGAATAACATAAATACTAGTTAAACTTTGAGGTTATTAATTGTGAAATCATCACAAAAATCAGATATAAATTGTCCGTAGGAAAATAAATCAAATGTTAATTGAATTCAGCATAGAAAATTTTCGTTCTTTCAAAGAAAAAGTTACTTTAAGTTTATTGTCTTCTTCTGACAAATCTTTAGATGATAATCTAATAAAAACAGATGTATTGAACAATTATAATTTATTGCGAAGTGAGGCAATATATGGAGCAAATGCTTCAGGAAAGAGCAATATAGTTTTTGCATTAAATTCTTTAAAGAATTTGGTAAAGAATTCTCATAAATTCCAAAAAGGTACTAAGATAGATTACTCTCCATTTAAACTTGATAAAAAATATCTTTCATTACCTAGCAAATTTGAGGTTATTTTTATAAAAAATAATATTAGATATGTTTATGGGGTATCATTTACGAGTGAAAAAATTATCGATGAATATTTATGTTATTATCCTAAGGGTCGCAAAGCATTAATTTTTGAAAGAAAGGACACTGACAACTATAGATTCACGATAGATAAAAAAGAACAAAAATTTCTATCTGAAAAAACCTTACAAAATGTTCTTTATCTCTCAAATTCTACTAAATTGAATTACAGAAAGACATCTGATGTCTTTGATTGGTTCAAAGATACTTTAAAAATTATTGGTACTACGGACCATCCACAATTGATTGAAGATTCAATTGAATCGCTCAATAAAGATAAAAAATTAAAAGAATTTATACTAAAAGGTCTTAATGAAGCTGACTTGGGAATTGTCGATATTTCAGCTTCAATAGAAAAAGTCTCAATTGAAGATTTAGATGAGATCGAAATATCTCCTGAATCGGTTCCAAATTTTAAGAAAAATTTTATGTTAAAAACTAGTGGTGAAGATATACAATTAATTAATATGGAAATCAAAACAATTCATAAGGTTCTTAATAAATATGGTGACGAATTGAACATATCTTTTGACTTTGAAGAAGAGTCTGAAGGAACGAAAAGATTATTTTCTTTGATTGGTCTTTGGATTGATGTATTAAGAAATGGTCGTATATTAATTGTAGATGAATTGGATACAAAACTACATCATTTACTAAACATTCTATTAATTAAATTATTTCATGATCCAACTCAAAATAAATGTAATGCACAATTAATTTTCACAACACATAACACTAACTTACTTGATTTAGATTTATTTAGAAGAGATCAAATCTGGTTCACAGAAAAGAATCCAAGTTTTGGAAATACAGACCTTTACTCTCTCATAGAATTTAGTCCACGTAAAGATAAGAATATTCAAAAAGGATATCTTGCAGGAAGATACGGTGCTATACCATTCATAGGTGATGAAAGGATTTTCTAAAATGAGTGCATTAAAACCGAGGAAGCAAAGAACAAGAGTACGTCGTAAAGTTTATATAATTGTTTGTGAGGGAGAAAAAACTGAAAGGATATATTTTAAAAAATATCAGACAGACTGTAGGTATTGTAATCTAAAAATTGAAACACCTAATTCAAAATGTACAGATCCCATTAATCTTGTAAAATTTGCACGAAATCAAATCAAAAAGAAAGAATTAGACTTTAAGGATGGTGATGCTATTTGGTGTGTTTTTGATTGTGATGAAAATACTAACGAAGATATATCTCGAGCATGCAAAATTGCAAAAAATGATATAAAAATATGTCTCTCTAATCCCAATTTTGAATATTGGTTTCTTTTACATTATGAATTTATAGTTACTAGAATAGAACGTTCTGAAGTAATAGAAAAATTAAAAAAATATATACCTGATTACAATAAAAGTAAAGAAATTTCTTCCTTATTATTGGATCAAAGATCAGATGCAATTGTCCGTGCCAAAAAAATGAACGATATGCATAAAAAAAATCACATTGAATTAATTAGCATTGAAAGTAACCCCTCTACTCAAGTCTATAGCATTGTTGAGGCAATTCTTAAGACAACTGGGAAAATGTGATACCTTTGATTAAATAATTTATTATATTTGTCTTTCCTTGAATTGATTTTAAAAGTAATGTTTTTAATAACGGATAAATTTCGAGCATCATTTCGATGCCCCGGACAGAGCGAAGCGCCGTCCGGTGTCGTTGACTCATGCCCTAAAACCGGATTATAGAAAAGTCCCGCCATTTCCACATAACAATAATCCCATTTTGATAACAACATTACATATTACTTTCACCCCGCTATTACCAACCATATTTAAAGTTAAACAGGAATTCTAACATGATGAGCCATGAATACATGAAATTCTTCCCCAAGCCTTCATGTTACCCAAATCAGCAGGCAGCAATGGATTCCATACATCAGGTCCTGCAAAACAGCAAGGTAGTGCTGTTCGAAGGTGCATGCGGGACCGGTAAGACCCTAAGTGCACTCTCCCCCTCCATAGACGTTGCACAGCAAATGGACAAAGTGGTCATAATTGCAACAAACGTGCACCAACAGATGCAGCAGTTTGTTGATGAATCAAGGGAGATAAAGCAACAGCATGACATTAATGTAGTGGTGCTAAAAGGTAAGAAGCACATGTGCCCCAGGGATGAAGATAATGAGACATGCAACATCCTGAGGGAAAATACCATTGAACTGATTGAAAAGGAAAAAGAGCAATCACAACTCAAGGCAAGGCTCGGACACCTGCACAAGGAATTAAAGCAGCATCCCGATGATGACACAGTTGAAGTAACCAGGGTTCTTTCAACAGATCGGGAAAAACTGCTAAAGCAGACAAAGGACTTGCAAGAGCGTCACTGCACCCAGTTTTACAAAGTAGTGATGCAGGATGAAGACATTCAAAAACCTTCAACATGGGATGAATTTTCAATCAATTCCAGTGATGATTTTTCATCATGGTACCATGAGGACGTGCGCACACCTGAGGATGTGAATGAATGGGCGCATGAGAGGGGCATGTGCGGGTATGAACTGGTCAAGCGCCAGGTATCCCATGCCCGGTTGTTGATATGTAACTATCACCATATCCTGAACCCGGATATCTTTGCCAATATGCTTGGCTGGATGGGCAGGGGGATGGACGATGTAATTTTGATATTTGATGAGGCCCATAATATTGAATCCGCAGCCAGGGGCCATTCATCACTGACCCTGCCAGAATATAGCCTGCAGCACGCCAATGAAGAACTGACTGCCAACGAAAGCGTGGCAATGAGCGATTCCTACCGAGTCAGGGATATGGAGATACTGTATAAATTGCTGTTGAAACACCTAAAAGAGGCCTGTGAGTCAAGACTTGAATTTGGTGAAAGGGAGCGTTTGTCCGGTACATGGAGAGATATCAGTATCTGTGACCCAAAGGAGAGGACTGACCATTTTTTACGGTTACTACTTGAGCAGGTTGAGGATGCCGGAATCACGGACCTGGGTGAACTGCTCGGTGAAGCAGCTGAACTGGGCCGGTACCTGGATGAATTCTATAAGGAGCAGTATAAGTCAGGACATGCAAAAAGGCGGAAGCGTTCGCAACTGCTGCGTAGTGCAGAGTTTGTCACTTTCTATCTGGAACATTCTTCTGATCCGCTCTATTATCCTATACTAAATATACGAAGACGGGATGGTGAACTGGAAAGCAGGATAGAACTTGTTGCATGTATACCCCGTAAAGTTACTGCTCCATTGTTCCAGTCTGTGTACTCATCCATACTTATGTCAGCGACCTTAAAGCCGTTTTCAATGATGCTGGCAACCCTGGACATCAGGCGCCCGGTAGAGGAAATATCGTATGGTATCACATTTCATGAAGATAACAGGTTGACCATAGCTATCAATATTCCTCCCCTTTTTGCCAAAAGCAGGGATGACCCTGCTAACATCGAACAACTTACACATATCCTGGATGACATTATCCAGCATAGTGAAGGCAATATACTCTTATTCTTCCAGAGTTATAACGAAGCCAGGATGTACCGGGACCGTATCACCACCGACGTACCGGTTTACCTGGATGAGGTTGGCACATCTTCAGGTGAGATACGGGATGAGTTCTTCAGGACAGGCGAGTCCGGCCATAAGGCAGTGATATTCTCATACCTGTGGGGTACATTGACTGAAGGAGTGGATTACAGGGATGGGAGGGGCAGGACTGTGGTCATCGTAGGGATAGGATACCCTGCATTGAACGACAAAATGCGTGCCATCGAATCTGCCTATGAGCACGAATATCCCGGACTTGGTTGGGATTATGCTATCCTGGTACCAACTATACGTAAAGTAAGGCAGGCCATGGGCCGGGTCATCCGTTCCCCATCTGACTATGGTGCCCGAATATTGCTGGATGGGCGGTACACAACTGCATCTCCCCGCCGCTGGAAAAAGTATTCGGTGTTTAACAAATTTCCGGCAGAGGAGCAGGATGAGATTATTGATGTGGAACCCGGAAAGGTAAAATACTCTTTGATGAATTTCTTCAATGATATGAAACAAGGCGAATCATAAAGTGAAAAACTTACACCAAACTATTCCCTCACATTAAACTCTTCACAAAACCCTTATTAAATAAAAAGGTGTATGTGTATAAAATTTGATGATACCTTTACAGTTAAATAATCACACAGAGGAATACACTTAATGATCGTTTCAATGGACCTTGAATTAAAGGATGTGCCCGGACAGCTTGTCCGGGCATTGATACCAGTGTCAGAGTCTGGTGCCAATATAATGAGTGTTATCCATCACCATGACGAGCGGACCCCCAGCGGTGCTATTCCGGTACAGGTCGTATTCCAGTTAACCAGTGGCATTTTAGATGAGATTATTTCCAATTTGGAAACCAATGATATGCGTGTTGTCAGTGTGGATAAAAAATACCGACTCGAATCGGTGACCTTGATACTTATCGGGCATATTGTTCATAGTGATATGGGCGATACTATCGACCAGATTGACAGTACCGGATTCGCCGAGGTTGTGAACGTATCAATTTCCATGCCCCACATCGATGCACCATCTTCTGCCTCCGTTGTCATCAGTGCTTCGGATAAAGCAGAACTTACCAAAGCCGTGGATATATTGAAACGTGTTGCTGCAGAAAAGGACCTATTGGTAATTGAACCAATAGAAATCGATTCTTACAGGTGAAATAATGAAAACGGTTAAACTTTCTATAATTGGTTTTGGTGCTGTTGGGCAAGGTGTGGCCCAGGCAATTTTACAAAAAAAGGACAATCTGGCCGATATGGACATCAATCTGGTAGTAGTGGCCATTTCTGACAGGACCGGGGCTTGTGTTGAGCCAAATGGTGTGGACCTTGAAGCTGCTATTAAACGAAAAAAAGAGAAGGGCTCGGTTGCCACAACAGACCTCACGTCTCTTGACGTGATAAGAGATATTGACCATAATATTGTGTTAGATGCCACTCCTACCAATATTGAGGACGGAGAACCCGGTCTTACTTATATGCTGGAGGCGTTCAGGCATGGCCGTCATGTAGTGACCTCAAATAAAGGTCCTCTTGCACTCAAGTATAATATGTTATGTGACGAAGCACACAAGGGCGGTGTCCAATTCAGGTTCGAGGCCACTGTGGGCGGAGCGATGCCTATATTAAACCTTGCCCGGGATGCACTGGCAGGGAACATGGTCATGAGCATAGAGGGCATCTTAAACGGTACCTGTAACTATATACTCAGCCGCATGACCGAAGAAAGCCTTTCTTATAAGCAGGTGTTGGGGGAAGCCCAGGAACTGGGCATTGCAGAAACCGACCCGTCATATGATGTTGAGGGTATTGATGCAGCCTGTAAACTGGTCATACTTGCTAATTCAATATTTAAGATGAATGTAACTTATGATGACGTTGACGTTACCGGCATAACTAAAATAACACCAGAATCCATTTCGTTGGCAGGTGCTGAGGGAATGGTGATAAAACTTATCGGTGAAGTGCGGGACGGGGATGACGCCATAATAAAGGTTGTACCAAAACTGGTTCCGAAAAATCACCCGCTGGCAGTGGGCGGTACGCTGAACGTAGCACTGCTCAGGACCGATATGGCGGGTCCTATCTGTGTGGAAGGAAGGGGTGCGGGGTCAATGGAGACAGCCAGTGCAGTGTTAAGTGATATCATTGCCATATGCAAAAAGGAATTTTAAGACCTGGAATACTGATGTACTGTAACTGTAATATTGGAGATACCATATGCCAGATCATTTAAAACGCGTGAGGATTATTGCTGATTTCCAGTTCGGCCGAGGTGCAGGAAAAGCCCTGTTCTCTGACGGTTCAGAGTTCCTGTTGTCCAGGACAAAAAGGGTCCGGCAAATTACCTATAATGGAATGCGTATTGCCACTGTCCGTGCCAGGGATGGGGTGCTAACGTTAAGCATGGGGGGGGCTGCCCGGCTTCATAGCTTTTTGACAGCGCCTGCATCAAGGGTTGTAGTGATGGCTGATGCAGTGCCTTTTGTGCGGGATGGGAAAACTGCTTTTGCCAGGCATGTTGTTGAAGCGAGCCCTGATATAAGAGCGAATGACGAAGTGCTGGTTGTGGATGAAAATGATACATTGCTTGCAACTGGACAGGCGGTACTTAGCGCAGTTGAGATGCAGGAATTTGAAAGGGGTGCTGCGGTTGATGTGCGAAACGGTGCAGGGCAGGCAAATTAAGCTAAAGTCGTGATTATTAAGAGCTGTATGTAGCGGATCAGGACCTGAATGTTGACCACAAATTCACACACTTCATTTTCATCTTATATACTCCGCAGTAGCATGCGGAATGCTTAAGAAGTGTCTTGACATTTGAATTAAAGATAGTATTATAATCATAAAAACAGGAAGTAACACAATATGGAATTCTGTCCCAAGTGCAAGAGCATGATGATGCCGTCAGGCAGCAAAATGAAGTGCAAGAAATGCGGCTTTGAAAAAGATAAAAAAAAACGCGCAAGTGATGTAGAAAAAAAAGAATTCAAAGAGCGCGAGGTCACAGTTATTGAAGGCAGTGAAGCAGCAGGTCTGCCCACTTCAAAAGTCACCTGTGAGGAATGCGGCAACAACAAAGCCTACTGGTGGCTGCGTCAATTGCGCTCAGCCGATGAAAGTGAGACTCGTTTCTTCAGATGTACCAAGTGTGGCAATACCTGGCGGGAATACGACTGATACTTTCAACTGACATTTAGGATTAGTAATTACAACTGATATTATTGGTCTTATTGTTGGTCTTATTATAGTTCCCTGCAAACCAATTCAAGGTCAGCAAGGAACTCATCCAGCCTTTTTTCGTTCAGATGCGGCATAATTACCAGTCTCAGTGCAAGTGGACTGCGTGTGATTGAAGTATACCATCCCTTCTGTGCCATTGTCTCCCTTACCTTTAAGGTATCACCCACATCAAGCACCACCACGTTCATCACAGGGTCTATCAATGGCTCAACACCAAATTCCCCTGCCCGCTCAACCAACATGTGGGTCAGTTTCATGCAGTGATTAACAGTATCACGGTATCCATCCATACCCATATACTGCATCACAGCATATGCCGCCGCCGCAACCGCTCCACTCCGTGTCCCGCTCAATGAATATTGTGTATCGATAGTAAGGTAAGGTGTATGAGTACGCAGTTCGTGCAGGTGTGAGCGGTCCCTGAACAGCAATCCGCCTGCCGGTATAGTGCACAGCCCCATCTTATGAGGGTCTGACGTCATCGATGATACCCCTGGCAGCCTGAAATCAAAATCATATGTTTTATCAAGGAAAGGTATGACAAAAGCCCCGAACGCCGCATCCACATGCAGGAAAATCCCCCGCTCCACCGCCATATCTGACAATTCCCTGATTGGGTCTATCTGCCCGAACTCAGTAGTACCTGCTATACCCACCAGTGCCACCGTGTTATCGTCTATTTGAGTTTCCACAGATAAAGGGTCCACCTTGAACTCTTCATCGAGTTTTGCCTTCCTCACGTCCACCCTGAGCAGGTCAGCTATTTTATCAAAGGAAAAATGGGCTGACTCGGAAACCACTATATTCGGATTATCGCTGATATTTGAATTCCTGGCAGCACGGATGGCCTGAATATTGGACTCGGTGCCTCCCGTGGTGATGTATCCATGTACTTCAGGGTCGCCCAGCATCCGACCCAGCATGGCGACAGCTTTATGTTCCAGCTCATGCGTTCCCGGAAACAACCCCGCATCACCCAGATTTGACTCCATGAACATATCATGGGCTTTGACCGCTATTGGATGTGGGTGAGTACACATGGCACTGAGCACCCTGTCATAAGATATATCCCTCGCCCTGTAAGCAGAAAGCTGCTCCATTATATACTGCTCACTTTCACCCTTGTCTCTCATCTGAAGCATATTAGCGTCAATGTAGGTGTTAAATAATTCTATTCTAACCTAACTCTAGCTGCAACCTTGCAGCCTCTTCTGCCCTGCGCATTATATCTTTTAGCTGTCCCCCGGATGAAATGGCTACCTGCTTACAGTCTTCGAACTCTGCAGATATACCAAGATTGTGCCCCTCTGTGTCACAGGCCGTCTTTACACTGATCTTGTACGGCTTACCTGCAACATCTATATCCACCTGTATTATGTTACGCCTGGCAGTCAACCGATGTCTGACCGGTACCAACCTAACACCCAAACTTCCGGTCTCTATCATAATCCTGTGAGCCAGCCTGTGGGAATCACCAGTCTTACAAACCACCTTTATCAGTGAACCGCTACGTCCTTTCTTCATAGTCGCAGGTATCACCGACACATCCAGGGCACCTTCATCCATCAATTCCTGTGTCAGGTAACCCAGCACTTCCCCTGTCACATCGTCCACATTAGTCTCCAGCATCTCGACATGGTCGATGGCAAGGGCAGGGTCTGATTCTCCCATTACAGTACGCAGCATATTGAGCATACCCACATTTTTTGAACCTGCCCCGTAACCAGTGCCTGATGAATTCATTTGTGGATAAACAGTACATGTAGTGCCATATTGTTGTGTGAGATACGCCAGGATGGCTGCCCCCGTAGGTGTCAGCAGTTCATGCTCCACAGGCCCGCCCCGCCACATCAACTTCGAAGAGTTCAGCACGGCGAGGGTGGCAGGAGCAGGAACCGGTAATGTGCCGTGGGATGTAGCCACATACCCGCCACCTACTGATACAGGCATGCAGAATATCTGTGACCCGGACATTTCCAGTGCATGAAAAGCAGCTGAAGCGCCAACAACATCAGCAATAGCATCCTGCTGCCCCATTTCGTGCATATGTAACTCTTCAAGTGGTATGCCATGAACAATGGATTCTGCACGCCCCATAAATTCCAGTATACCAAGTGCATCTTCCATCACGGCCCGGGGAAGTCCTGCCGAAAGTATCTGTTTTGTCATCAGGTGATACTTCAACCTGTTACTGGAGTGCTGGGCAACGTCCACGCGGGTCGCCATTATATGCCCCGTTTTGGCATAAGACAGTGTTACTGAAACGTCAGCTGCTGACTCCATTGCTTCAATTACTTTTGATGGGTCCGCACCCAGGTTCAATAAACTGCCGATAAACATATCACCTGAGGCTCCCATGAACGGGTCGAATATTATTATTCTGGGTGAGGGGTTCATATTGCCTTCCACATTGGTTTTTTGATTGTTTTGATTGGAAAAATACTTATATCTATTTAATGACCATATTACATAAATTAATTTCACATTATAGGATGTTACACTTTGGACCATAACCAGCTAAAAGTAGCAAAAGCGTACCCATTAGATCCAGAAAAAGGTATCGCCCGTATTGATCCTACCACTGTCCAAATGCTCCAGATATCTTTTGGTGATGTTGTCTTGCTTGAAGGTAAAAAAACCACTGCAGCCAGGGTATGGAGGGCAGAGCGGCAGGACTGGGGAAAGCAGATTATAAGGATTGACGGAACTACCCGCCTGAATGCAGGTGTTGGTATGGGGGACCATCTGAACATTGCAAAAACTGAACCCGTTGTCGCTGAAAGAGTAGTACTTGCACCGGCCGAAGGTGAGAAGATCAAACTTGGGGGTGAAGCAGGTAAACTTGTCAAACGACAAATAATAAAACGGCCAATAGTTAAAGGAGATATCATTCAGGTATTAAGCAGTAATACCCACCCCGTTTTTAGCCAGACTAGCCCTGGTCAGGTCATGTACCTGATAGCTGTGGAAGTAGAACCAGAAGGCTCAGTGGTCATAAAAGAAACAACAGAGGTCGAGATACTGGATAAACCGGCTACCGGCTACGATACTATTGTAAGTACGGGGATATCCTATGAAGACCTTGGTGGACTTAGTGACCAGATACAGCGCCTGCGTGAAATGATGGAACTTCCCCTAAAACATCCTGAAGTGTTCGCAAAATTAGGTATAACCCCTCCCCTGGGTGTATTGATGCACGGGGCACCAGGAACTGGCAAGACCATGATTGCAAAGGCCGTGGCCAATGAGAGCGGAGCAAATTTTTATTCCATAGCAGGGCCGGAAGTCATGAGTAAACACTATGGTGAGAGTGAACAAAAGATAAGGGAAATATTCGAAGAAGCAGCAAGTAACGCCCCAAGTATATTATTTTTTGATGAACTGGATGCTATCGCAAGTAAAAGGTCTGAATCTACCGGCGAATTGGAACGCAGGGTAGTTGCCCAGTTGCTGACCATGATGGACGGAGTTGAGGACCGGGGGCAGGTGATGGTCATAGGTGCTACAAACAGAGTAAATGCCATCGATCCGGCACTGCGCCGTCCAGGACGCTTTGACAGGGAAATCGAGATTAGTGTGCCTGACCGGGATGACCGATTGGAAATACTTCAGATACATACCAGAAACATGCCCCTTAATGAGGACGTAAAACTTGAGGAATTGGCCGACTTAACCCACGGGTTTGTGGGGGCAGATATAGCAGCCCTTTGCAAAGAATCAGGAATGAAGGCCTTGCAGAGGTATATGCCCAAATTCAACCTTGAACTGGAGATTCCATTGGAAGTGCTTAATGAAATAATAATTACAGCAGCAGATTTCGATAATGCCTTAAAGGAAGTCGAACCCTCGGCCATGCGTGAAGTCATGGTTGAAGTGCCTTCAATACTCTGGAATGAGGTTGGCGGTTTAAAACAGAGCAGACAGGAAATACTGGAAACCATTGAATGGCCGTTGAGCCATCCTGGACGATTTAAAGACATGGGTATAATGCCACCAAAAGGAGTGCTGCTCTATGGTCCGCCTGGTACAGGTAAGACGCTCATCGCCAAGGCCGTAGCCACAGAGACAAATGCTAATTTCATCAGTATCAGGGGCCCACAACTGCTGTCAAAATGGATGGGAGAAAGCGAAAAAGCTATCCGTGAAGTGTTTAAAAAAGCCAGGCAGGTCGCTCCATGTGTCATATTCTTTGATGAACTGGATGCTCTTGCACCCACCAGGGGAACGGATGGGAGCAGTCAGGCTATGGAACGAGTGGTTAACCAGTTGTTGATAGAATTGGATGGGCTTGAAGTGTTAAAAGATGTGGTTGTTGTAGCTGCCACCAACAGGCCTGAACTGATAGACCCGGCCCTGATACGGTCAGGCCGGTTTGACAGGGCTGTATTTATTGGACCACCAACCCGGAATGGGCGTGAGGAAGTACTTAAGATACACACCAGACTTATACCCATGTCTGAAGATGTTGACCTGGGCGAGATAGCAGATGCAACTGAAGGATATGTGGGTGCTGACCTGGAAGCCATCTGCCGCGAGGCAGTCTTGATGGCCATGCGTAGTGATTTTAATACGGAAAGTGTCCGGATGGAGCATTTTAGGACAGCTCTTAAAAAAGTAAGGCCTGCCATCACAGAATATATTAAGGAATATTACCAGCAGCTTGAGACACAATTCAAAGGTGGAGTCAAAAAAGAACAGAAGTCTTATATAGGTTATCGGTAAAATTTGGGAGAGATAAACAATGACAAAAATATTTGCCAGGAATCTAAAGGATAAACAGGTAATGAGTTCAGATGGAATCACTCTGGGAGTACTCAACAACTTTGTAATAGATGTCCGTACCGGAACGGTCATAGACCTGGTGATCAAACCTGATATTGCACTCGATAAAGAGAAATATTATGTGCAGGATGAGTTTGTACTCGTACCCTTTGATTCAGTTCGGTCAATCAAGGACTACGTAGTTGTGGACAAGAATCTATCGAAATCCCAGGGCCGCCCGGCAGTTGAAAGCAGAGTTGAGGGTGAGAGCGAAGTATCGCCGCAATAATAAGCAAATTAGCCTGCCATTATTATTCCACATGTATTATAATTTGCGTTTTATATTATATACTGTATTATGAAGTACATTGTGTAATTAAGTTAATCTGGCCAAAGGGAGGATTTTCCTGCATATTCCAGTGCTTCTACCACGCCGGCACCGTATCGACCTGATGTAACCATATCAGCTGTACTTTTAAGTACAGGATTGGCATTTCCCACAGCTACACCCAGACCTGCTGCATGCAGCATTTCAATATCATTGACAGAATCTCCAATAGCCATTATGCCTCCTGCATCCAGTCCTATCAATGCTGCCACTTCCAACAATGCCGTACCTTTATTCACATTCATGGATTTTATATGTACGGCAAAGCCGGTATCAACCAGTTCCACGTCCCTTATCTCATTGTCTGCTATGATTTGCCTTGCTGCCTCAATGTCAAAATTACGCCGCAATGCTACATCTGAAAGCCTGTCAGCAGCGTCCAGTTCCTCAAGTTCGAAATTGGCACGCAACATCTCAAGAACTTGCACACACCTCGCACGATCTCCCTTTATGTAAACCGGACCGTCAAAACCTAAAGATATTACGCCGCCATTCTCTGCTATCATAATATCAGAGGCACCCATGAGCTTTGTGGCACATTTCACAAAACACAGCACATTGCCACTTGCCAGTATTACCGGGACATCGAGTTTCCTGATAACGGCGGCGGCGGCCAGGTCAAGCCGCCGGCTCTCATCAGTGAGCGTGCCGTCAATATCAATTACTACTGCTTTCACTCTGCCAGTCCTTCCATGGTCACTGAAAACACTGCCTCACCTTCAGGCAAACACGGTGAATCTACCAGCCTGGCAATACGCTTTTCTCCTTTGGACTTACGCAGGTACAGCCTGAACGTGGCAGTATGGCCCACAATATGTCCGCCAATGGGTTTTGTGGGGTCACCGAAGAAGGCATCTGGTTTAGACATGACCTGGTTGGTCACTACCACCGCAGCATTGTGCAGATCACCAAACCTTAGCAGTTCATGCATGTGTTTGTTCAGTTTTTGCTGCCGGTCTGCAAGGGTACCACGGCCTACATACTCTGCCCTGAAATGGGCTGTCAGGGAATCCACAATCAACAGACGTACAGGTTTACCGCTGTCCTTTAACTCCTGTGCCAGCTGGTTCGCCGATTCTGCCAGCAGTATCTGGTGGTTGGAGTTATAAGCACGTGCCACATGGATATTCTTTAAGATCTCCTCAGGGTCACATTCCTCACCGGTACGGTTTGAAGCCCCCGCAACCATCTGGGTAATCCTCTCAGGCCTGAACGTGTTTTCAGTATCTATCATAATCACTGAACCGTCAAGCCCACCCTGCTCAATACCAAGCTGGACATTCACTGCCAATTGATGGGTTATCTGGGTCTTGCCGCACCCGAATTCCCCATAAAATTCAGTGATAGCCTGAGTCTCGATCCCTTTGCCTAACAGTTCATCAAACCCCTCACAACCGGTGGTAAGTTTACCCACCAGTTTACGGCGGTCAAGTACCATGTCGCCGGTCTCGAACCCACCCACATCTGCCGCACTCCTTGCTGCAATAATTATCTTGGAAGCGGTAGACTCTCCTACATCAGCATTGAGGGCAAGATCTGCAGGTGACGCCACTGCTATGGCTTCTATGGTAGTAAATCCAGCATCTTTCAATTTTTCTGCCGTGGCCGGCCCCACTCCGGGCAGCTCCTCGATCATTGTAATCTTATCATCCATCTCTAATTTCTCCTGGTGCACGGTTATTTTGTATCTTGGTGCACAGTTAACAGCTATGACTATTCCCATAAATATAAACCTGGGGTAAGCAGAGTGAAAGTATTCTACAACGACAACAATTCCTTGTATACCTCACCCAGTCTTGATGCTGTCTTTTCAATATCATGATGTGCTTCAGCAGATTTCCGGCCTTCATTACCCAGCCGCTTCCTTAAATCAGTATCACTTACCAGCTGCTCAATTTCTTCCTCAAACTCCTGCTCGGTAGACCCCATCAGGCAGTTATGGCCCGGGCTGAGCCATTCCCGAAACACAGGCAAATCTCTAGTGACAACAGGAAGACCACATGCTGCAGCTTCTACCAATGCAAGACCTTGAGTCTCCTGTCTGGATGGAAAGAAAAATATGTCACTGGCAGATAACGCCCCAGGTACGTCCGGTGTATATCCTGTCAGCAGGATATTGTCAGTTACGTCTTCGGCCCTGACATCCCCCTCCCTGGCAAACATACTGTAAAAGAGGTCAATACCAGGATGCTGGGTATATTCCCCGCCCACCCACATGAATCGTAACTCGGGATGGCGTCTTGAAATGTTAATGAATTCCTTTATACCCTTTCGCACCGATAAGCCGCCTACACAGGTAATCACAACTTCGTCTTCTACGATGCCGTACTGCTGCCGGAAAGCTTCTCTGGCTTCATCCGAATATACATACTTGTCAAGTTTTATCCCATAGTTCAACTGCATGATAGCATGGTCAGGTAAAAGTTCCCTGTAATACTCTTCTGCCGACCTGGACGGACAAATAATAAGGTCAGAATAACCGGCCATCTTTTTGAACCATTTTCTTACCAAATGTTTGGTGCCCCTACCCACACTGAAAGTATCCTCTGTGGCATTGCCATGGTAAATGATAGGAACGTTATGACAGTTACTATCATTTATTAATCGGTAGGCCCGGTATAGCGGCATGTGTATATGCATCAGGTCAAAATGTTCCTCGCTATCAAAAACAATCTCAAACCCTTTTTTTTCAAGCTTCTTAGTTACTTCCGGTATATAGGTTCCAAGCCATGACTTATTATTTGTCAGCCTGCTTACTGTATTCTCGTCAGTAATATAGTTTATAATGGGCATTGTAAAACACATAATTCTATCCAGAGCAAATAACAATATCTTATCTTGTAAGATACCAACATAGGTGATTTTCGGAGGAGTTCTACGCCTGGTGTCAAGTCAACATCAAAGTGTCCAATTGTACGGTGTATTGATAGCGTATTTTGATACATTATAGGGTTGACTTGACACTTGTTTCTAAAACAGCCGATTTACAGATAAAACATAAAAGATGGCAGGAATATATTTATGTGAGTAAAAGAAACTTATAAAGTATGTTGCAGACATAACCCATTTCCAAATACTGACAGTTGACTTCATTCTGAAAAATCAAAGGAGATAATAAAAATGACTGAAAGATTCGAACACTCAACATATCTGGTCCGCCGAAAAATACTGAAGATCTTCGGTGCAGCATTTCATATCTATGACCCTGACGGGAATGTTGCTTTTTATTCAAAACTAAAAGCCTTCAAAATGAAGGAAGATATTCGTGTTTACACCGGTGAAGATATGCAGGAAGAGGTTCTGGCAATACAGGCCAGGAAGATCCTGGACTTTTCGGCAGCATACGATGTGGTAGACCCCACCACAAATGAAAAAGTAGGTGCATTAAAACGAAAAGGTTTCAAATCTATAATGAAAGATGAATGGATATTCATGGATGCCAATGACCAGGAGATTGGCCTCATAAAAGAAGACAGCACATTTTTAGCTCTGTTCAGGCGATTTATAACCAGCATTATACCCCAAACATTACATGGGTTTATTGGGGATAACCTGGTGTGCACATTCAAGCAGAATTTCAATCCTTTTGTTATGAAGATCAACCTGGATTTCTCCCCTGACACCAATAACTTACTTGACAGAAGATTGGGGATTGCCGCAGCAGTGCTGCTGACTGCCATCGAGGGTAAACAGTAGGTTATAATCCTTTCAATCAAAACATTAAAATACAAAGCCGGACATGAGAAAAGTCGTTGCAAGCACCATGTAGCAACCAATTTTATTAAGGGCCCATAGCATAGCCAGGTGGTGCGCACGGCTGATAACCGTGAGGTCCGGCGTTCGAATCGCCGTGGGCCCATTTACTCTCATCTACTCTAGCCAGTAGTGGGCTGCACACGTATGCATCCCTTCGGGCTCCATACGTG
>JAGLRT010000024.1 GCA_023136155.1 Methanosarcinales archaeon | reverse complement strand
GATGGTGAATGGATGACCCTTGCCCCGTAGGCCACAGCAATGGCCTGGTGACCCAGGCATACGCCCAGTGTGGGTATTTCAGGTCCGAATCTTTTAATTATATCAATACAGGAGCCAATATCGACCGGATTATGAGGATTTCCAGGACCTGGCGATATCACTATGGCATCAGGTCCGATCATCTCAACCTCAACCGGGCTTATGGTATTTGGTACCACAACAGTATCGGGCTCGAACATTGACACATAGTCCACCAGATTCCATACAAAGGAATCCTTATTGTTCACGAAAAGTATCTTCATGTGCCAATCCCCAGTGCCTTTATCATTGCAGCCATCTTCCGTTCGGTTTCGTTATACTCATATGTGGGGTCCGAATCAGCCACAATACCGGCACCCGCCTGGATATAAGCCTTTTCGCCTTTCATTACAACCGTACGGATAACGATGGCAAAGTCTGCATCTCCATTAAGGGAATAATATCCCACACCGCCGCCGTAGGGACCTCTGGCAGTGTTTTCCAGTTCATCGATTATCTCCATAGCCCGGATCTTTGGCGCCCCGGACAAAGTACCGGCAGGGAAAATAGCCCGGGTTGCATCGAACTGGTCACATTCATCCCGCATCAGCCCAGTTACTGTGCTCTCTATGTGCTGCAAATGTGAATATTTCAGCACGCTCATAAAGTCCTCTACTTTTACCGTGCCGGGTTTACTCACCATTCTCACGTCATTACGTCCCAGGTCTACCAGCATCACATGTTCAGCACGCTCTTTTTCATCACTCAGCATCTCCTGTGCAAGCTGCTCATCCTCCTCAGGTGTGGCTCCGCGGGGACAGGTACCTGCAATTGGATTTGTGATCACTTTCCCACTATGGACAGTCAGCAGTGTTTCCGGACTGGCACCGATAATTCCTGTATCATCGAACTCGAACAGGTACATATATGGACTAGGGTTCACTTCCCTCAATTTATTATAAACTTCCAAAGGGGTTTGCTTGATGTCCAATTCATATCGACGTGATGGCACGACCTGGAAAATGTCCCCGTCAATGATATGCTGCCGTGCACGCTTTACAGCATCTTCGTATTGCTGCTGGTCCATATTACAAGCCATATCTCCAATCAGGGATGTCTGTGAGACAGGGGCAAACACAACATGTTTTGCTTCTTTAATGATATGCAGTAGTTTTATAGCATCTTCCTTTGCCTGTGCATAAACAGAAGCAGCATCTTCTTCCCTACCTATAAACGGCGTCATAACTACATGGATGGTATCTGTCATGTGGTCGAACACCACGGTCCTGCTCACCAGTGCGAACCGGGCATCAGGGAACTCTGAAGTATGAACAGACACTTTATCCATCCAGCAGTCATGTACCAGATCATAGGAATTGAAACCGATGGCACCACCGAGGAAAGTTTGCCTGTCAAAAGTGGTATTGTTCAAAAGCACAGTACCGTTGGCAGGGAAAGCTGCTCTTACAGCATCGAGGGTATCAAAACCCTTTTTAATTTCTCCAGTCAAATGATTTTTTTGCATCCCATCTCCCCTGACATCACAAACACTGTTCAGGTTATTTGAAATATGCTTTATCAGAGGTGTGAGTTCCGTGTATTCCAGTGTTACTATCCGGTCCTTTACCGTAACCACAGCATCCGGATTAGCTCCCACAAATGAAAACCGGGCATGACGCTGTTCCTTCTCAACCGATTCCAGTAAATAGGAATACTTGCAAGTTTCGCTGTTGTTCTCCCTTAAAGCATGATAAAGTTCAAAGGGAGTGCATCGTGCGCCAGTCTTAGCGCTCATCTGGATGATGGCAGGTCTACTCCTTGCTGCCAGTTCACAGAACTCGTTTTGGGTCAGATCAAGCTGTATCTCATTCATAATAATGTCCCCCGTGCTTGTTGGATAAATGTCTTTACTTTGTTCTCGTCTTTACTCCCACTGGTCTCAACACCCGATGCCGTATCCACGGCATAAGGTCTGACTGTCCTGACAGCTTCGGCAACATTTTCGGGTTTCAGGCCACCAGCCAATATTACAGGCAGCGATGAGCCTGCAATTACAGCCTGGCTTATGGTCCAGTCATGAATTGCCCCTGTACCCCCTGTTTTGCCATCAACTTTCGAATCCAGGAGTATGGCATCGACAGTGTGTTCCAGATGTGATATGTATGTAATTGTATTTCCAATGTCAGTATCCGGGTCTATATGGATGGTTTTGATAATTTTTACACGACTGTCTTTTTTGATTTTATTCAATTCCTCAACAGCCATGGAACTGTGGATTTGAACAGCATCGGGTCGTACACAATCTATTAATTCAATTGCTTGTTCCGGGTCATCAGGCATACACACCATTACGGATGTTGTAAATGGAGGTGTACTGGCAACAAGGTCTCTGGCAGTTTCCCGGTCAATGTTTCGGGGAGTATCAACCGGGACCTCGGTAATGAATCCTACGGCATCTGCACCATGACTTACTGCCATTTGGACTGAAATCCGGTCTTTCATACCACATATTTTAATCCTGGGAAAAGGGATGCTGGCTTTAAACATCTGGCTGCCTGCTGATTTGTGCATGAGTGCTCACAGATATTTGTTCAACTGGTCCTGAACACCGGCAATTTTCACGAAGTTCTTGAGCTTTTCAATTGCAGTACCATTGTCTATGGTCTGCTGAGCCAGTTCGACGCCGTCTTTCAGGTCAGATGCCTTCTCACCCACTACCAGCGCAGCGGCAGAGTTCATTATTACAATATCACGTTTAGCCCCTTTATCTCCTTTTAATATCTTCACAATATCAGCAGCATTCTCCTGTGGTGTCCCGCCTTTGATATCAGGTAAGTTTGCCCTTTTAATTCCAAAGTCTTCGGGATTTAGTGAATAGGACTCCACATTCCCACCATTCAGTTCAGCCACTGTTGTCTGCCCAAGATTGGATATCTCATCAAGGCCGCTGCCGTGGACCACAAATGCACGTTTTGAACCCAGCAGGTTGAGTACATTTGCCATGGTAATACAGAGGGACTCATCAAATACCCCTATCACCTGGGCTTTGGCATTCGCCGGGTTTGTCAGCGGTCCCAGGATATTGAAAACGGTACGAACACCCAGTTCTTTCCTGGGTCCTCCTACTCGTTTCATAGATGGGTGGAACACGGGGGCCAGCATGAACCCAATCCCTGCCTGTTCAATAGATTGTGCGACTTTTTCAGGAGGCAGGTCGATGCTGACACCCAGCTCTTTTAATACGTCCGCACTTCCTGACTTAGAAGTAATGGAATAGTTACCATGCTTGGCCACAGGTACTCCGGCAGCAGAAGTTACTATAGCCGAGGCTGTGCTCACATTGATGGTATGGGACGAATCCCCGCCAGTACCACAAGTATCCACCAGCATGCCCCTGACCTTAGGGTTTATGGTGTTGGCTGCCTTTTTCATTCCCCTTGCCAGGCCAGCTATTTCCTGGGATGATTCGCCCTTCATCTTGAGTGCTATTAAGAATGCACCTATCTGGGCATCAGTGGCATCTGCAAAGATACTGCCAATGGCTGATTCTGCTTCGTTTGATGACAGGTCGTGACCTGAAGTTATTTTCTGGATAAATTCCTGCATATTACATCACCAACATAATGTATATTTCTGTACATTGGTGTATAGATGCGTACAGCATATTTATACTTTGTGACATCAAAACAGTTATAATATATGCTTTTGAATTAAAGAAAGTTAACAAAAGGATAGGTCCTAAATGAATCAAAAAATTGGTATCCAGATCATAGCTGCTTTTATGATAATATCCATGGTGCTCTCTTCAGTGATTTATTTTATTGGAGATGACAGCTCAGATAATGGAAACATCCAACCTGTTAGTACTGTAAATGAAGATTATTTCAATATCGGTGGAAAAGAGGTATTTCATATTTTCAATTCCATAACCGATGGTCTGCAGATGTCAACACCAAATGTCATTTCAGCCTTGTTCGTAGATGTGGATTATATTAATTACACTGCATTACAGCAATGGCATGAAGAATTGTCTCCCAAGATCACTACTGTTATTCGATTACCGAGTGGTCAAGTTGACGACTTGTACCAAAGCAACACCTTACAGATGTATTATGCCCAGTTGCCTGATGATAAAATGATATTACTTAGTACTATGAGTCCAAAAAAAATCCCTGACAGTTTTATGCATGCCTATTCTAACGATGGTCAATATATTATTTTAGAACGCAGTTTTGATTTCAGTGGATTTAATGTCATGGGAGAGCCTACTATTTATACCAATACTAACGAAACTGCTGAAGAAATACTTACCATAGTTGAAAGCTGGGTTGTACCTTCAACTGGCTACGATATATTCCTCCCTGTGCTGAATCATTCTGATGAGTATTCCGAATACCAGGCCGTGAATTCACAGGTCGTATTCGCAGATTTGTACTATATAGGAATACACCGAAATGATGATGGCAGTTTTACCAGAACTACAGTTTACCAGAATGCTACCGGAGATGCTCTCTCACATATCCAGACTCTTGCAGATAGTGGACTTGACAGGGGATTTACACAGTATGATATCACACAGAATGACAATATTGTTAAAGTGGTGTTAAGCGGACAGTTTTCACAGGTTAATGATGAAGATATTAGTTAAGCAGTTAGCTGATTAGTTATTGAGATTGTCGGAAAAGTGATGAAATGTACCGATATAACAATGATTCATGGGAACTGCTACCTACTTCCATGATTCTCAACAATGAGCAGGACCTTTATTATCAAAGTCTCACACCGGGTTTTTCACCTTTTGCAATCTCAGGACACCTTGTCCACACCCCAACTATCATCCGGACATCTGTGACAAAACCTGTTGAAAATACCAGTATCACTTTGAATGATGAAGTATCGGTTAAACCGAAACCCGATGGTTGGAACGTCCAATTCTTGGCTTTGCTCACTATCCTGGTCCTGTCGCTGATTGCAACCATCTATTTTAATCAGGATGCGATTCATAAGGTTATTGACAATATTAAACAGCGGGGTAGTCGATAGTTATATTACCTATCGTGTAATACATGGTTCGAGTCAAACCGATGAATAATGAAGGACAGGAGTAAAATACTCATTGTCCGGAAGGAGATTTTTAATCATGGCACAAGCAATATATGTTAAATTTGAAGTCCCATCTGAACTGGAGAACAGCGCATTGGAGGCGCTCGAACTGGCAAGGGATACTGGTAAGGTACGTAAAGGAACTAATGAAGCCACAAAAGCTATCGAAAGAAGCACGGCTAAACTCATATACGTTTCAGAGGATATCAATCCTCCAGAGATTGTGGCCCACATTCCACCTCTTTGTGAAGAAAAAAACATCCCTTATGTTTATGTCAAAAAACAGGAAGAACTGGGTGCAGCCTGTGGCCTTAAAGTAGGATGCGGTGCAGCGGTTATCTTGGTATCAGGCAAAGCAAAAGAACTGGTCGAAGATGTGGCTAACAAGGTCATGGCATTGAAGTAGGCGCTCGATTATGGCAGATAATGACGGATTCCCGGCAGAGATTATTGAGATCGTAGGCAACACCGGTATGCATGGTGAAGCCCTGCAGGTGCAGTGCAGGATACTGGAAGGCAGGGACAAAGGGAGAATTATCACACGCAATTGCGTGGGTCCTGTCAGGCTAGGAGACATCCTGATGCTTCTTGAGACCTCAAGGGAAGCAAAGAAACTTGCCACCAGGTGAGTGATACAAATGGAAAAGCGTAAATGCTCATTCTGTGGCGGCGATATTGAAGTCGGCACAGGTAAGATGTTTGTAAAGAAAGACGGTTCAACCATGTATTTCTGTTCAAGTAAATGTCAGAATAACAGGAATCTTGGCAGGATACCAAGGCGTGTGGAATGGACCGATACAGCCCATAACCTCAAATCGAAATAGATTTGCTATTTTTTATTTGAAGGATTAGATAATAATGCAGAGAACATACATTATGGTCAAACCGGATGGTGTACAGCGGGGGCTTATCGGCAAGATTATTACCCGCATTGAGGAACGTGGTCTCAAGCTGGTAGCCCTTAAAATGTACATTATTCCAGAAGATGTGGCCCGGGCTCATTATGGAGAACATGAAGGTAAACCCTTCTTCAAGTCACTGCTAGACTTTATTACCAGTGGGCCTTCTGTTTCAATGGTGGTAGAAGGTAAGGAAGCCATTAAGATAATGAGGTCAACAGTAGGTTCTACGAATCCCCAGGATGCATCACCCGGTACCTTACGTGGTGATTTTAGCCTGGATATGGGACGCAATATCATACATGCGTCTGATTCAATTGAATCTGCGAATCGGGAAATTGGTATCCATTTTAGTGAATCCGAAATTGTGTCATTTACCAGAATAGATGAACAATGGATTTACGAATGAATACTAACTTAACTGAAACTGTTTTTTATGAATCGTCGGCGAACCATCAGTTCGCTGACACATAATTATAAATTGTCTCATTACTATATTGTTATCGGGACAATAATTTTAAATAGGGGATATTAAATGGCACAGGATAAAAATCTCCGTACTCCAATTGTCTGCGTTATGGGTCACGTTGACCACGGTAAGACTAGTCTTTTAGACAAAATACGTGGAACGGCCATAACAGAAGGAGAAGCGGGAGCCATTACCCAGCATATTGGTGCTACCGAAGTTCCTCTTGAAGTAATAAATAAAGTTTGCGGAAACCAGATAAAGGATAAATTCAAACTCCCGGGTTTGCTTTTCATTGATACACCCGGCCATCATGCATTTACTACTCTGCGGTCAAGGGGCGGCGCACTTGCTGATCTGGCAGTAGTAATAGTTGATGTGAATGAAGGATTCCAGCCCCAGACCATTGAGGCTATCAATATCCTGAAAAATTATAAAACACCCTTTGTTGTAGCTGCGAACAAGATTGACCGTTTACATGGCTGGGATCCGAATCCAGGCTCACCGTTCCTCGCAACATACAAGAAGCAACCAGAACACATTAGGTCAATTCTTGATACGAAGTTATACGAATTAGTGGGTGAGCTGTATGATTATGGATTCAGTTCGGACCGATTTGACAGGATACGGGATTTCCAGAACAATATTGCAGTAATACCTATCAGTGCCAAGACTGGCGAAGGACTACCTGATATACTTACAGTGTTGCTTGGTCTGGCCCAGAAATTCCTGGAAACAAACCTGGAATACAATACAACTGGCCCTGGTGTGGGTGTGGTACTGGAAGTCAAGGAAGAACGGGGCTTAGGCATGACTATTGGCGCCATCCTGCATGAAGGTGAGATCAAAGTAGGAGATATGGTTGCAGTGGGTACATTGAACGACCCTATAGTCACAAAGATAAGGGCTTTACTAAAGCCCAGACCATTATCAGAAATATCTAAGGAAGAAAAGTTCAAGCAGGTAAAACATATTACTGCTGCTGCTGGCCTTAAGATATCTGCACCTGGTCTGAACGAAGCTATTGCGGGTGCACCCATAAGGGTAGTCACCAAACAAAACGCTGATACCATCTCTGATGAAATTCAGTCTGAGATTAATCAAACCAGAATTGAAACAGATAATGTAGGGATTATTATACGGGCAGATACTATCGGCAGTCTTGAAGCAATGTTAAATGAACTCAAAGGTGCTGAAGTACCTATACGAAAAGCCGATATTGGAACGATATCAAGACGGGATATTGTTGAGGCTTCTGCCATTGAAGATCCGTTATATTCAGTAGTAATGGGATTTAACGTGGAAATACTTCCCGATGCCCTTGATGAACTTCAGAAAACCGATGTAAAGCTCTTTATGAGCGATATTATATATCGGCTTGTGGAAGATTTTGAAGAACATGTGGATGACCTGAAAACACTTACTGAAAAACTAAGAAGTGAGGCTATCATCAAACCAGGTAAGTTCAGAATTTTGCCAAACCATACCTTCCGCCAGAGTAAACCTGCTGTTGTGGGTGTGGAAGTAGAAGGTGGAATCATAAAGAAGAAACTCAATGTGATGAATGAAGCGGGAAATCGCATTGGTGTTATTAAGGTTATTCAGGACAAAAGCGAGAATGTAGATGAGGCAAAGTTAGGTTCACAGGTAGCAATTTCCATTGACGGACCAGTGGTGGGCAGAAATATCAAAGAAGGTGAACTGCTCTACATTGATGTACCTGAAAAACATGCCAAGATAGTGGAACAGGAACTTACGGATTCATTAGCTCCTGATGAACTGGAAACACTAGAGGTTTTTATGAAAATTAAGCGTAAAGGGAATGCTTTTTGGGGAAGATAAGTTATATTAAGGTCAATTTTATTAATTGTTTTAATCCAGTGTTTTATTTAAGTATTTTTTCAAGTAATTCAGTCTCATTCAAGTTCTTCAATAGATTGGTGAGTGTCCGCCGTGTTGAGGTGCGGTAATATTCCTTTGTGACCTTTTCGTATGATTGCACAGCCATCTCAAGCATCTCCCTGTCCTTTGTCCTGGCACCCATACGCACCAGGATTTCAGCTATAGCCTGGAATATGGACGAGCGTTCGAACTCGTTTGTCAGGTTGTCAGCCGTACTTTGGGCAATGACAATACACTGCCTGGCCTTGTCTATTTGCCCAATTTCAAGGAATAGCGCTGTAAGGTCAACATAGGCCGACACCCGGTAAATATCTTGCTTTACGCGCAGGGACTTATCAATCACATCCAGTGCCATTTCCGCTAAATCCAGTGCCTCCCCTGCCCAGGCATCGTCACTGTCATACAGTGTACGGGAAATACCCCTTAACGCAGATGAACGGTAGGTATCATATTCGATAGTACCGGCAAGTTGTTTTGAAGTTTCAACAGTTTTGACATCGCTGTTTGTTACTCCCACTTTTCCCATAGCCACCGCCACACCCTGCAGGCAATGGCTCCTGTCCTGTCCAGTGTCGGTTTTGGCTGACAGTGCCAAAGCCCGGTTGACAAGGTCGGCACTGGATGTATTGCCTGCAATGCGGGCTGTTGCCCTAACAATGTCTACAAATGCCTTTGACTGGTCTTGTGTGTCTATAATGTGTCGGGTGAACTGTTCGGCAGCATCCAGATAGACAGTATTGTTCGTCTCAACCCCCCTTTGTGCCAGTGTAGCGATACCAGCCCTATATTTCTTGGAACGGAGGGTATCGTTCTTTATTGCTTCTGCCGTATCTTCAAGATACTTGATAAAATCCTTTGCAGTATCATCCACCATAACATTCCTCCATGTTATTCATTCATCCTTTAACCTGAAATAAACCCTTCTGTTGTTCTTACCCTTGTTCTCGGCTTTGAATATCTCAATATGTGGTATCTCTCCAGTATTAGCCACGTGGGTGCCTCCACATGCCTGCTGGTCCACCCCTGGTATAGTAATGACCCTTATCTCCTGTATATCAGGCGGAAAAGCGTCCTTGAGTTTGACAACCGATGGTATCTGGAAGGCTTCATCCCTGGGCATGATATTGATGCTAACTGGAAGTTTTAGGTCAATAATCTCATTGACCTTTGTCTCGTATGACTGTATAAGTTCCCTGTCAAAATCTTCAAGGCTGAAATCCACCCTCGTTTTTTCTTCACTTATCTGGTTACCTGATATCTGTGCTCCGGTCTCAGTATGAATAGTAGCTGCCAGGATATGGCTCGCCGTATGGTATTTCATGAACAAGTACCTTCTGTCCCAGTCGATTGCAACTATTATCTTATCACCAGGAGTCAGTCCAGGCTTTGAGACCTCATGGCTTATGGTATCACCGAACTTGCCGGCATAGACCACACTAAACTCTTCGGTGTCCTTAATGAACTTGCCTGTATCATGCGGCTGGCCACCTGAGTTGGGGTAGAAAATGGTCCTGTACAGCACTACAAATTTGTCGTCTTTCACACTCTCAACGGTAGCCTCAAATTCCTTGAGGTAGCAATCTTTCAGGTACAGTGCTTCCATGTAAGGTAAATCGGTGGAATATTAGATAAAATTGTTGTTTAATCCTTCCCAAGTACAGTCACATTTATACTCCTGTGCCGGGGACCATCCAGTTCAGCAAAAAAGATCCTCTGCCAGGTACCCAGCACTGTTTTTCCGTCGATGACAGGAACAGTCTCACTGGAACCAAGCAATACAGCCTTCAGGTGTGCATCTGCATTATTATCTATCCTGTCATGATCATAGCCTGCAGAGGGAGGGATGAGCCGCTCCAGCATGTTCAGTATATCAGAGCAAAGACCCGGTTCATTCTCGTTTATGACGATAGACGTTGTAGAATGACGGGTACTGATAACACACAGACCATTTCGTATCGTGCTACCCCTGACATGTTCATTTACTTGTGCCGTAATATCTACTAACTCTATCCGTGAACCAGTATGTAATTCCAAAAGCATAGCTGTACCCATGAAATATATAGTTTATGTACAATTAAAAAGCAGTGGGATACCTTAAATATATTGAAGTTTGTAGGATGCGAAATTCAAGGTTACCATGCTTATTATAATGCAGGCAGATAAGGAATACAACACGGTATCCGTGGGAATGGTACTAAGGCCATCATTGACGACAAACAGGATACCACCTACGATCGACATGACCAGAAATGTTATACCCATAGATGCTAATGCCCCTCCAATCAGCGACCAGGGATGTTCGGCACCTCGTCGCTCAAAGAACACAGAGCCCAATGTGAAACCTATTGCAAATACCAGAAGAATTACAGGTGCCGGTAATGGCAATCCGATATCGAACAGGTAAATTATACCCAGTGCAACTGCAATCATGATAAGGGACATACCCAGTACTGTAGCCAATGTCTGTAAAAAATAATTATCCAAAGCTATTTTTATTATCCATCCCTCCGAAATAAAACATTTAAATAAAATATATACAATAATGTACTTATCTTTTTCCCTGAAAAAAACGCTGAAATCACAAAAAACCCCTTATCCGCCCATTTTTTTCATCATCTTCTGGATATTGAACTTTCCGCCACGCAGACCCTTGAAAGCTTGCTGCATCATCTTGTGTTGCTTGAGCAGGAGCCGGACATCCTCCTGGGAATTCCCCGAACCCTTAGCAATCCTTTTTATCCTGCTGCTACCTACTATCTTAGGCTCTTCCAGTTCTTTCTCTGTCATACTGTCCATGACAACCTTGAACTTCTTTAGCGTGCTCTCAGTAGTATGGAATTGTTCATCTGATATGTTAGTACCCTTTGGAAGCATTGGAAGACCAGGCATCATCTGCATTATCTGTTTAAGCGGCCCCATCTTGTTCATGGCTTCCATCTGTTTATACATGTCTTTCAGGGTAAACTTACCCTTCATCATGTTTTCCACATCAAACTCTTCTTCAGCCATAGCTTCTTCAGCCCGCTCGACAAGACTTTTGATATCACCCATACCTAAAAGCCTTGAAATGAACCGGTCCGGTTCAAACTTCTCAAAATCGTCCGGTCTCTCTCCGGTACCGATATATGCTATGGAAGTACCTGTTTCGGAAACAGCTGATAAAGCACCGCCACCTTTGGCTGTACCATCAAGTTTGCTTATTATCACTCCAGTAATACCAATGGATTGATTGAATACCTTTGCCTGTTCACTGGCCTGCTGGCCAAGTGCCGCATCTATCACCAATAATTTATGCTCAGGCATGGATACTTTATGGATGTCTTCCATTTCCTGGATTAGTTCATCCTCCATAGCATGCCGACCGGCCGTGTCAATAATCAACACATCGTATTTACCCACTGCTTCTATCCCTCGCTTAACAATGGCAACAGCATCCTTATTGTCCTTCTCACCATAGAATGATACATTCAACCGGTCACATAGTGTTCTTAACTGTTCATAAGCTCCAGGTCTGTACGTATCAGCGCAGATAACTGCCGGTTTTAATCCTTTTCTCTGGAAGAATCTTGCGAGTTTTGAAGTAGTAGTGGTCTTACCGCTGCCCTGGAGACCCACCATCATGATTTTTTGCCCGGTCAGTTTCACATCAGTCCCGCTACCCATGATATTTATGAGTTCCTGGTACACGATATTTATCACATGTTCACGAGGACTCATACCAGAGGGGACATCCTCCTTCAACGACCTCTCCTTAATCGTCTTGGATAATTCCATCACCAGTTTAACATTGACATCTGACTGCAGCAGAGCACGTTGAATTTCCTTTACAGCATCTCCTACCACCTTTTCGTCTATCCTGCCAGCGCCGGCTACCTTTTTCAGGATATTTTGTAGTGAGCTTCCCAGTTTATCCATTACCATATTGACCTTCCTATCGAAATTTGATGTTACATGTGTTTAAGATAAATAAATAACTACCTTTAAATCACGAACACAAAGGTGAACCAGGCAATCAATACTAATACCACAGAATGTTTCAATCCTGCCATAGCTTCACCTTCACCCATCTGTCCGGCTACCAGACCCGAAGAGAATCCCTGTATCAATGATGCATGGAAGAACAGGCGGTTGAAAGTTTCAGGATTGAAAACACCCAATAATTTTTCAGCTCCACCACCAGTTCTCGCAGCACTGATACCGGCTTCAGCCATCATAGGAATAAAACTATAAGACAGTATCCCGATAACGAACAGGAATACAAGGAATGACATGTAACTAATTACTACATATATGACCATGTTGCCGAGGCGTTCCCGTTCCAGTAGTTTAATGGTATAAGCATCAGTGGCAGCTACTTCCAGTACATCCGGGACATTACCACCAGCCCGACTGGCCTGGTTTATCAGTGCTACAGAACGATGTATCATTGACGTTTCAACCCTGTCGGCAAATTTTTCAAGGGCTTCTTCAAATGATATACCCCAGGAAAGCATGGAATCGATTTGCCTTATCTCCGGGCTCAGGGCTCCATACTCGCCTTTAGCAATCGTGTTAACTGAGCGGGTAAGAGTCATACCTGACCGGTTCATCTCGGCCACATCCCTGAGGAAATTAGGAAAATATTCTTCAATCTTCTTGACAGTCCGTCTGTGTTTATGATGAAGTATTCCCGGCGGGATTATAGCAACCAATATGCTAAACAGAACAACATGATCAAAGGCAGGAGTGATTCCAGTTTGTAAACCGCCAAGTATCAGGAAAGTAATGGCAATAGGAAGGCTGAATATCATTCCATAAATTGGCTGTCTTTTCATTTGCTGCTTAGGTGACCTTAAGAAATCACGTATTTTAATCCATTTTCTGGCTTCGGTCATTTCCAGCAGTACTTTATCCTGATCTAATCCATCTGATGGAAAATCATCAAGTTCAAGATTATCCGGTGTAATCTCATCTACCATAGTTTACACCTCCGGAGTAATACTGGAAATAAGTATTACAAATATAAGCGTGGCTAAAGGAATTGCGACGTATATCAATATATACATAAACATTAGATCCATACCACCCATTGTGGCCATAACTGACATCATTACAATTAAAAAGAGAGGGCCGGCAACAAATGCTGTAATATATGTTTCAGCAATCAGTCCCAGTGTTTCAAGGAACTCTTTTTGTTCCCGTCTATTCTCAATAACGTACTGCTCAGCTTTGATTTTAAAATAGGATTCCAAATCACCGCCTGATGAAACAATAGTAATTGCGCCTTGAAGAAATTCCTGAAACCTGTAAGATGGAGTTGTAGCTGCAACAGTCTTCATGGCATGGACAAGGTCATGACCAAGCACATTTATGTCCCGGACTATATATGATGTTTCTTTTGCTGCTTCACGGTATATTTTATTCTTTGCGAGACTGCTCAAAATGTCGACAGGTATCACACCAGCACCCGACATTGCAGACATATAGTGCACTGCATAGGGAAGCATTATATCGATATTTCGTTTTCGATCGCTGTTAATTGCTTTTGGAGCATTCAGGAAAGTAACATATGTCCCTCCACCAAAAATAACAATAAAGAAAATGGTAGTTACCACCTTTAAAAAAATATTCGTATACTGGTGGAACCATTCAAAAATATCAGTGTTAGTTATCATCAAACGCAAAAGTGTAATGTCTGATGCACCAAACAATGATACTAATAAAACTGCCATTATCAGTCCAAAAATTGCCATCAATATGGAACACATTACCGCCAGTGACAGGTACATATCATAACTTATGTTCAATCTGGTCCTGAGCAGATCCTGTCTTAAGTCAAAGTAATGTTCGCGCCTTTTTTTGAAGTATTCACCGAATAAATGGTAAGAATAACTACTAAGATGTCTAATTACCATAGAGTTCTTTTCTCACAATTTCCATTAACGTTCCTGGCTCACGATAGTACGATACAACAATCTTGGCCACATCTTTATAATGTTTAACATTTTTCATCCGTGCCCATTCAAGAATTTCCTGTCTTCTTTTGAGTTCATCCTGAAGATGTTCATCATTCCATCCTCTGTTTTGCATTACGGATTCAAGTACATATGACCTTCCAGAATAAAAAAATTCATCTTTTGATGCATTCCATGTGAAAACCTCGTTTGTCAGTAATTCTCCAGTCGTGGCATCAACTCCTACAATCTCTGTAATAGATTTGGCCCGTCTTACTCTTTCTTCACCAACCCTTACTTGCACCTGAATGATTACTATATCGAGGGCCTGGAGCATTATCCTCGGCACATTTATGGGAGGATTCTCAAGGCGGTGTACCACAGATTGTACAGAATCTGCATGTATGGTCGAAAAAGTAGTGTGACCTGTACTCATTGCCTGGAATAACACATATGCTTCTTCACCCCGCACTTCACCTACAAGTAGATATTCAGGACGTTGTCTCAATGCTGCCCTTAACAGGTCGTACATATCAATTGAACCTGATTCTCCACCAGTGAAAGCTTCCCGGGTTACACCAGCTATCCAGTTAGGATGCGGCAGGTTCAATTCCCTGGTATCCTCAATGGAAACAATTTTCGTTTCTGGTGGAATGAACAGGGCTATAGCATTCATAGAAGTGGTTTTTCCTGAAGCAGTACCACCTGCAAAAATAAGATTCTTGTTGTTCTCTGCAGCTAACCACATATAAGCTGCAATGGATGTTGAATAAGTATGGAAGTCTATGAGATCGGGTGGAGTTAGCGGACTTTCCCTGAATTTCCTGATAGTAAAGGAACTGCCTCTTGTGGTCACTTCCCGTCCCAATGTCAATTGTATCCTTGAGCCATCAGGCATTGTAGCATCAAGTAGCGGGTCAGCAATAGAAATGTGCTTTCCACATATTTGTGCTAACCTTGTCACAAAACCGTCAAGTTTTGCCTCATCATTAAATTTAATATCAGCCTCTATTGAATCGTACTTCCGGTGGTACACAAACAGGGATGAATGTGGACCATCACATGAAATATCCTCAAGATTAGAGTCATGCATTAACGAGTCGATAATTCCATATCCCATAAACTCGGTTAACAGAAAATACATTATCTTAGTATAGGATATCGTATCAATTTTAATTTGATAATCCCAAAGGATATCTATCACTTTTTCTCTTAGATATTTCTCAGCGCCACTTTTTTCAAGCTGGGTAAGATTTACATCAAGGGTTTCACCAAGTCTCATTTTTAACTCAGCGAAAAGTTGTTTTTCGCCTTCACTCAATTTTGGCTCGAGGGTTTGGTATAGATAACTATGTGTATTAGAATTGTAGACCACCCTGACATATGCAAAGGGTTCATTCACTTCATAGACTTCAATTTCATCATAGAGGAAATTTTCCGGTATAGATAAATCAACTAAAGGTCCGTGCTTTTCAAGGTCATAATCTTCCAGTACCATCTTTTCCCGCTTAAAGCGCTGGGTAATGCGTTTAATAAAAGAAAGTTTGGGATTAGGTATTTCCTCAACGTCCGGAGATATGACGTCTTCATTTTCAAGTTCTGTGATATCCTGTAAAGTCATCTTCCACATTGATTCTAAGGAATCAGGCAACACTACTCTTTTATGTTCTATTGTGTGACTGTCGCTGATACAGTCTCTCACACTATCAACATTAAGTTTATCTCCAACTGGCATTATAAGTTCAGACAACAAAGGGTCCGAACTAGCAGATTCAGGTTGCATTTCCTTGATATCGACAATATTGTTTTTGATATCGTTTTCTTTACTGGAGGTCTCATCCCTCATGACAATAGATTGGTCAACCTCTTTGATTACGACATCTTGTACATAATCAGCAGTTTCCAGTTCAGTCGTTTTATCCAGAGGTGTATCAGGAGTAGATATTTCGGATGACCCAATTTGTTCAGGTTTAGTTCCGTTTTCCTCTTCATTGAAAGTATCTGGCGCGACTTTTCGATGGTCTCTTATTATGCGGGTATTTTCATCGGATTTCATTCTACTTTTAAGGTGGATTTGATCTGCTTCTGAATCATTTTTTAACATAGTCAAACCTTTTTCTTTAATGCTACACTATTAATCTTTATTCATTTGAATTGGAATAATATTCAATCTATAAGTAATTTTAGATTCTATCACATAATTACTATAATTAGCAGTAGGTCAGTACTTATAAGTAACGATGACATGTATCATACATTCTATGCAGGAAGACTACTATTTTGCCTGTCGCGAACTAATCAATAAGATATTACAGGGTAATATCGAAACAGAAATTGACCTTAACAGGGAAAAAAAGACAACCAGCGCCAAATATCGTCTTAGCAATTTACCTGGTAATTCACTTATATTATCTCAGGCACTGCCTGATGAGTATGACAATGTCATTGAATTGCTTCAAAGAAAACCAGTGAGGACTATTTCAGGTGTGGCTGTAATTGCGGTTATGACATCCCCTGCCCCATGTCCTCATGGTACATGCATACCGTGTCCAGGCGGCCCTGATTCAGATTATATGTCGCCACAGAGTTATATGGGGCACGAACCCGCAACAATGAGGGCGATACAACATGATTATGACCCTTATCGCCAGGTTACCGGACGGCTGGAACAGTTGAAGCTTATAGGACATCCCATAAATAAGGCAGAACTTATCATAATGGGCGGGAGTTTTACGGCAAGGAATATATGTTACCAGGAGTGGTTTGTAAAGCGGTGTATTGAGGCTATGAACGATTTGGGGGTAAATCATCACACCACTGATACTTCTTATACTTCGGATATTCCCAATCCTTCCGACACTGGATTGTTCAGATACTTTGAGGATGTTCAGGTCAGGAATGAGACATCAACAGTGCGTAATGTGGGGATGACGTTTGAAACACGGCCCGATTGGGTTGGCATTGAAGAGGTAGATAGAATGCTGGGATACGGCGGTACCAAAGTTGAGGTTGGTGTGCAAAGCATCTATGACAATGTGCTGAAAAATATGAACAGGGGGCATGGGGTTTCCAATACAATAAGGGCTAACAGTGTGCTGAGGGATTCAGGGTTCAAGGTGGGATTCCACATGATGCCAGGACTTCCGGGTTCGTCTCTTGATATGGACCTTAAGATGTTCGAGACACTGTTCCAGGATGAGAGGTTCGTGCCTGATTATATGAAAATATACCCGACCCTGGTGACGCCTGGGACCGGGTTATATGATATGTGGAAGTCAGGTGAATATCAGGCTCTGGAACTGGAAGATGCAGTGGAACTTGTTGCGAAGGTAAAGGCCATGCTGCCGCCCTGGGTCAGGCTTCAGCGGGTGCAGAGGGATATTCCAGCCTGGCAGATTGAAGGTGGCGTGACAAAGAGCAACCTCAGGCAACTGGCAGGTGAACGACTGAAAGAGAAGGGCGGCAGGTGTCACTGTATCCGATGCCGTGAGGCTGGTCATAAGGGGTTAAAGGGAATCGAACCTGAGAATGTCAGGCAAGTGATGGAGTCTTACCGGGCCTGTGGAGGGTATGAGCATTTCATTTCCTATGAAGATATTGAGCAGGACATCCTTATTGGTTTTCTCAGATTGAGGTACCCACACGCTCCACACAGGCCCGAACTGGAATCGGCAGCGTTGGTCCGGGAACTTCATGTGTACGGGTCAATGGTTAAAGTGGGACAAAAGGCGGGGGAGAAACAGTGGCAGCATAAGGGATATGGTGAAGAATTGCTCAACGAGGCTGAAAAACTGGCAAAGGAGGAGGGGTTTAGGAAACTTGCTATTATTAGTGGTATGGGTGTGAGGGGATACTATCGAAAATTGGGTTTTGTGCGGGATGGACCCTATATGTCCAAGCTCATATAATTAAGGAAAATCTAAAGAAAGAAAAACGCTGAGGAGGAGATTCGAACTCCTGTGGCGCTGTGCACCACCGGTTTTCAAGACCGGCGCCGTAGTCCGCTTGGCTACCTCAGCATATCGAGTGATTGAAACAAAAGAGGATGTTACTCCTCTACTGCCACTGATTCAGTTGCCTCCGGGGCAATATCCTCATTCAATTCTTCTGGTTCTTCCATTCCATCTGCTGTTTTCTTAAGCAGGTCTTCTTTGTAAGTTTCTATGTATAAAACCTCTGTAAGGTCAGTGTATTTCAACAGGTCCAATGCCATCTGGGCCTTGGAAGTTATCCAGGGTTGGGAATAATTTAATTCCAGAGGCACGTTAACCTTTGCTACTGTACCTTCAATCTCGATATCCATTTCTACCCCTGTGTACAGAGTGCTAAGACCCACAGCCTTATCCTTCAAATCTTCGAGAGTTGTTTCTATCTTATAATCATATGTTATTGTCTGCCCGGCCATAGGAATGTTAAAATCTACACTGGTATGTCGCCCTAGTACTTTAACTACTGTACCTGTCTGTCCGTTAATTTCTACAGTCATTCCTACCTGTGGTTTTTGCTCGAACTTTTTCATAGGCAACGCTTTGACAAGTCCAGGGTCGTGATCACCAAAACCCATTTTCGGGGGTATAGATACCGTACCTTCATAACCAGCGTCATGCAGCTTGATATCTTCTTCAAGGCCAGCGATGATTTGGTTCACGCCTATGATTATCACATCCCCATCGTATCTTCTATTAGAGTTGTACAGATTATGAACCTTGGCAGCTTCTTCAATGGTGGTATCGAAGATCTTGCCATCCTCCAGTTTACCTGTATATGATATTTTTATGAAATCTCCTTCTTTAATAGTCATGTTGTATACACCGAAGCACATAGATAACGGGAAGGATAAAATAAGTTTCTATGAAATGCCTGATTATGAGCGATTGAAAAGTATTAAATCAATGCAATTACATCAAATTTCCATGCAGGGATTACAATGGACAAGGTAATGGAGATATACGAAAAACTGAAAGACAGGATAAGCCTGGAAGAATTCCTGGGCCTGGTGGATGGAAAGGAAGCACAAATGGCCGGACTGGCTGACAAAGAAACAGCAGCCAAACTTGTTGCGCTTAGCATGGGAATATCTGATGACGAAAAGAAAATAGGAGAGGTGACTTTGGATTTATCCAAGGTTGTCCTGGTGGGCAAAGTTATTGCCTGTTCAGATGTGAGGGAATTTAACCGTGAAGACGGTTCAAGTGGTAATGTTGCCAACCTCACATTAGCTGACGAAACTGGTTCTATCAGGGTAGTATTGTGGGATGATGCAGCAGATCTGGTAAAGGTGGGCGAAATTGTATTTGGGGATTCAGTCCAGGTGTCAGGTTTTGTCAGGGAAGGTCGAAACGGACTTGAAGTCAGTGTGGGAAGAGGCGGCGCGGTTGATAAAATTGCCCTGAACGAGGACATACAGATAAGGATTGATCCTTACCAGATAAATGAGATAAAAGCAGGGATGGGGAATATATACCTGATTGCAAAATTGCTTGACCTTTCAGACCCCAGGACTTTCCAGCGTAAAGACGGTTCTACTGGTAAAGTACGTAATGTAACCCTGGGTGATGCTACTGGCAAGATTAAGGTCACATTGTGGGACGAGAATGTAGATACACTCAATGATATTAAACCAGGGGATAATATCGAAATAACAGGTGGATATGCAAAGGAGAACAGTTTCAGTAATCAGGTAGAGGTTAATCTGGGAAATAACAGTTCCATTCGTACAAGCAGCAAAAAAATAGAATTCAAAGAACAATTTACACCCATTGCAGATATTGTGCCAAAGCAGCAGTACAATGTTGAAGGACACATCACAGGACTTGACGAATTGAAACAATTCCAGCGCAAAGACGGGTCTGCTGCCCAGGTACTAAACATCCACATCTCAGATGATTCAGGAAGGATACGGACTGCCCTTTGGGATAAACAGGCTGATATCATACAAGTCATAGACCTGGGAACACGAGTTCAGGTTATTGACTGCTATGCCAAACCTGGATGGAACGATGAAGTAGAATTGAGCGTGGGAGAGCGTAGCAGGATTATTATCGTGGAAAAATGATAGGGAAAAAAATTATTTACCCTTTGCTTTTGTCTTTTTGGCCTTTTTTAATTTCTTCTTGGCCATTTTAGTTCTAAATTCACTGACATCTTCCACTTTTTCTTCTTTTTCTTCCCTGTAGAAAAGCAGACCTGTAACCAAACCAAAGACCACTATGAACAGCACGAAATAAAACTGGAATTCTGTCAACGGCCTGAAATCTGTATGTCCAAACATAAATTTATCAAGAACATAAATGATTGCGGTAGACACTATTGCCATAATCAATGAATACTGTATGGCAAGAAAGTTCTGTGAATATGTATTTTCTGTTTCAGAATTCATTGAGCCAATCTCCTTTTTCTTCTTTGAAGTCTTATATGTAAAAAAACCTTTTGTTTAGTAATTATTTCGTATCCTGTTCGATTATGAAAGTACCCAAATTATCATAATCTTTACACTTTTATTGAACTCCGGTTTTCAACCCATAAATACGTAACGTTTGTGGAACTGCAATCCGGGCATGTGAGAACAGTGGTAACTCAATTGTGGGATGTTTCTTCCATTTTCTATTCCAGTTCAATGAAATCGTCTGGAATTTCAGAACAGTTCATGTTCTTTTCTTATCAATGTTTTAAAAATTCCTACAAAATAATATTTCAATCCTTACGGTGGGATAGTATTTCCTCAGACATTCGTTTCTTTATTTGCATGAACTCTACATCTGAAACGCCCACAACTTCCAGTACGCCATCCCTTAAAAAGCATGGTTTTGATATCTTACAGCACCAGGTCATACTACCAAAACATGTACTATCCCCGTATTCCAATGGGGTGCCCTCGACAAAATCAAGTTTCAGTCTTGCAAATTCTTCTGCGGTCATTCCTATCTGCTTTAATGCATTGTGCACTGCACAGGGTTTTACCGGCAGGCAGCAAAAAGTAAGTGCTCGTAAATCCCCGCCACCACAGATGTGCTTGGGAGAATTATACCAACCAGTCATATTCTGTTCTGAAATAACCTGTTCAACTAAAGACCGCAACGTATTGGGATCATTAATTACAGCCCTGGCAACAGAAACCATATCTGCTCCCCGTGCGAACATAGACTTTGCTGACGAAAAGTCTACAATTGAATTGTTGCCGATAATGAACAGTGACGTATTATTCCGAATTTTCCTGATGACATTGACATCAGCACCACGACCGTTCATTGCATCAATGTGGATAATATGTGCTCCGGCCTGTTCAATGACCTTTGCTACTTCCAGGTCATCCACAACATTAGCCCTTGTCTTGACAGATACCACAGCACCTGTACTCCGGACTGTTTCAATAATCTCACATAAGGTATCCAGATGTCCCAGCAGGGATTCCCCTGCGCCCAGTTCCATAATCTCAGGCTGGCGGCAGTGGGCATTAATCTCTATACCGGCACCATACTTTTTTGCCAGGCGTGCAGCATCAGCATATGCTTCAATATCTGCAGCCCTGACATTGACCATGACAGCAGTGCCTGTGTCTTTACCTGTGATCGCTTGTAGTTCGGATTCCAGAAATTCCATTGGAGAATCTGTAATGAACTCGCGGCGTCCCCGTTGAACCTCTCTTTGAGCTGCCTCATTGGTCAGTATATCCAGATTGTATCCACCCAATACTACCATTCCTACATGGTCCGTAAATTGAGCAGTGAACTTGCTGTCAGTGATTCCAGCCATGGGAGCCAGTGCAATAGGATTCTTTGGTGTCAGGTATCCAATCTTCAGATCAAATGGGGCAATTATTTCTGTGTTCAATTGATTCCCTCGAATTATGTTGCAACAAATAATTTACGTAATTTTAAGGAGTCTTCGTGCTTGTTTAAACTATAAAAGTTTTACTGAGATTGTCGGAAAAGTCAACATTTCGAGGCATTTCAACTTAGGAAATAAATTAAGTAAATACAGCATAGCGTCTTACTCACCAATGTTTATTTTAATGTTTTAATCTAATCACTTGAGATTGTCGGAAAAGCATACATTTCGAGGTATTTTAAGTGTCCAAATTTATTGCACCATGACGCCACATGCTGATTTATCAGATGGACGTGTTACTAATTATGCGATTATATCACTTTTCTGACAGTCTCTTACAAGGCAAACCGTTCAATCATAAATAAAAAGTAAATTGGTTTAAAATTTTATGATAATACTATAGATTTTTATACCAACATAGCTGCTGAGAATAATCCTACCATTAAGATCAGTCCGAATAATGCTATGTATGCAACCGGACTCCAGGCCAGCACTTTGCGCCCATCCAGTACGCTCACAGGCAGCATATTGAAACCCGCAAATAGCAGATTTATCATCACTCCAAGCCGTCCTACTTCACCAAGGAATCCTGCATCACCAACCAAAGGCATGAACACTACAGCCAAAAATAGATTCATTACAGGACCTGAAGCTGCTATTTTCCCGTACTGGTTCTTTGATATATGAGGGCCAAATATCTGCACAGCTCCGGGTGCAGCGAACAGGAAGCCTATCTGCCATGCCATGAAGATAGCTAACAACAGCATGCTTGTACTCATACGGAATTCTGCCCATGCACCATACTGCTGGGCAATGAACTTATGTCCCATTTCATGAATTATAAAGGAGATACCTACTGTGAACAGGGATATAAGGAACAGGTCTACTATGAACGGGCCCATTATCTCAAAGATTGTAGGCTGGCGTTTCATTCCTATATTTTCTAGTTCCATCCAGGCAAGCATGATGGCAAAAGCATAGGATATGGCCACCCAGGATATGAACAGATGCTTCAATTCTGTACTACTGGTATTGAACAGGGCCATTTTCTTTGACCGTACAGTATTGTCGTGAGTGGACTCAATTTCAGACCAGAGGTTCTCTTGTGGCATCTGAATAACTTATGTGTTTACTACGATTTAATATTTGTTGTAAGGTGATGCATTATAATTTAATTATATATTGCTTATTGATGAGATTGTCGGAAAAGTACCCAAAAAGCGCCTAAATTGAAACTTCCAGAAATATTGTTTGTACCAAATCACTATGCAGCGCCCGGTCATGTTTAGATGGTAAAGCTGAAATGTTCAAAAATCAGGCTTTTCCGACAATCTCATTGATGGTGGTTTGAGACTGTAGAAAAAATGATGAAATCTATATATTCTAATAAACATTGATATGTAAAACGGTATGCAGCATTATGCTGTATTCATTTCAGAAGTTAAAATACCTCGAAATGTTGACTTTTCCGATAGTTTCCCTGGCACGATGGCATAAAACCATAAAATGCTCGGTATAATAACAACGTTTATGTATAAAAGTGAGTTTTATCCAAGCAATTATGGTTTTTCGAACTTAAAACATAATATTGAGGACATTACATGAAAAAAATATTCACCATCACATTGATAACTTGTATCGTTCTGACCGGACTATTGGTTTCAGGTTGTACGGATAGTAAACCAGATGCAAGTAATACAATTTCTCCATTCACACCCACAATAACAGTTGAGGAAGTCTCAATCGATGAAGTGCTGTCTAATCCCTATGCATATAGTGATATAAAGATTACCGGCACAGTCAACCAGACTTTGGATGTCACCGGGTATACTTACATAGAAGTGACTGATGAGAACAAAAGTATGTGGGTAGCAGGATACACAACATCTCTTGAGAATGGCACTGAGATTACTGCATCGGGAAATTTGATGATAGACTTCCCAAGCACAATGTTGGGTAAAACATTTGATGTTCTGCTTATGGCTGAATCTATTTCGGATGTTTCATCCATTGATACCATAAATTCACCCCATGGCATTACCAACGATAATGTTGTTACGTATGATATCAATATCACACCAGTCGAAGGAAGTACACAAATAGCAGAAATTATTTCAAATGCTGCAACCTTGTCCGGACAGGAAGTAAATGTTACTGCAGTGGTAGTAAAAATAACTCCACTTATTAGTGAATTGTTCCTTACATTGGACGATGGCTCAGGACAGTTGAAGGCTAGTTGCCCGAATTCCTTTTTAGTATCAAACGGCGACAATGTCGTGGTAACAGGTATTGTTATGACAGAAGTTGACCTGGGTAGCGGATATTATTATGAAGTGTTGCTTCAGATAACTAATGTAGAAGTAACTAATGCTACAATTAACCCATCATGAATTAGCCAGAAGTGATTTTATGGGAAAATACCCGATCGTAATGACCATTGCCGGCTCTGATTCCGGCGGTGGTGCAGGTATACAGGCTGACCTAAAGACCTTTGCAGCTCTGGGAACCCACGGCACATGTGCTCTCACCTCAATTACCTCCCAGAACACTACGGGAGTGTTGGATATCCATGACCTGCCGCCCTCTGCCATTGCATCCCAGATTAGGGCTGTGGCATCGGATATGGATATTGCCCATGCCAAGACTGGCATGCTCTCGTCGTCTGACATTATCCTGACTGTTGCAGAAATGGTCAGGGAATACAGGATACCACTGGTGGTTGATCCGGTCATGTCAGCAGAAGCGGGTGGTAATCTGCTGCGAAGCGAGGCTGTGAAAACCTTGCAGGATGAACTAATCCCCCTATCAAAGGTGGTGACTCCTAATATCCATGAAGCAGGGGTGTTTGCCGGGATAAAGGTCAACGATTGGCAGGATGCAAAGGAAGCCGCCCGCAGTATTGTAGATGCGGGGGCCAATGCCGTAATCATCACGGGTGGACATCTTGATGGTTCCGACCTGCTCTATGACGGGTTGGATTTTACACTAATTGATGGTGAACTGGTTAAAGGCGGGACACACGGTGCAGGATGTACTTATTCGGCAGCCCTGACTGTTTTCCTGGCAACGGGACATTCTTTGAGGGATGCGGCTGCCGGTGCCAAGCTGTTCGTGACCAGGGCCATTATAGAGAGCATATCAGTGGGCAAAGGTGTGGGTCCGGTGAATCCGGGTTGGCATACCCTGAAAACCGCACAGATGTTTGATACTTTGACTGATGTAAAAAAAGCGATAGATATATTGGAATCATCTCCTGATTTTGCCGCACTCATCCCTGAAGTGGGCTGCAATATCGCAGCTGCAGTGCCCAATGCGAACTCACCGGATGAGGTGTGTGCTGTGAATGGCCGGATTGTAAGGCTCCGGGACCGCGCCCGGGCTGTAGGATGCCCGGCCTTCGGGGCCAGCAGCCATGTGGCAAAGATTGTGCTGGCTGCCATGCATCATGATGCCGGATTGCGGGCGGCATTGAACATCAGGTATTCTGAAGATGTGCTGACGGTTATCATGGATATGGGGTTGGCTGTGGCTTCATTTGACCGGGCGCACGAGCCTGAGGGTGTCAGTACTATGG
>JAGLRT010000023.1 GCA_023136155.1 Methanosarcinales archaeon | reverse complement strand
ATACCTGATAACACCAAAATGGAAGAGCATTCTATTGTGGTGGATGGCGGAGCCATAATAGGCAACTATTCCGACATAGGTTTTGGTATTATTGCAGATTCGGTAATAGCAGGAGAGAGGGTTCGAATCAACGGTAATGTGCTTGGGTCAGAAGAGATACGCATAGATATGTGGTCCAATGTTGGTGGTGACGTAAGGACCCGGAACCAGGCTTTTATCGGCGAATTTGTTAGCATTGACGGGAAACTGGTTGTGGGCGGTGACCTGGATATCGGTAAGGATGTGAAGATTGGTGGGGGTTTTGAAGCAAAAGGCTGGATAGTGGTCAGAAATCCTATTCCAGTTATTATATACATTTACCTTTATCTTACAGAAATGCTGAGATTGGGCAAGGGTGAAGAAGTTGAAAAAGCCCTAAGTGAACTTTTCAGTGACGACGATGACGACATTTATGGGGATAAACTGCTGATAATTCCTAACGGTTCAAAGGTAGATATGGAAACCATCAGAGTGCCGAACAAGGCAGATATCGGCAGTGGATGCCGGTTGATGGGTAATATCAGGGCGTCATCACTTGTTATGGGGGACGATAATACGCTCTTTGGCAGTATTAAAACTATGGATGATATCGTTATCGGAGAGGGGAATACCATTCATGGAAACCTGATTACCAGGGGAAATGTGCGCGTGGGCAAAGGAACCCACATACTTGGTGAGATTAACAGCGGTAAGGTCACGGTACATGAAGAAGCAAAGGTGGACGGACCAATGCGGGCTCCGGGTGGTGTTAAAATTACCAGGTTCGAAATTGAGACTGAAATAAAAACGGATGGCATATTGGATATGTCCCCCGAACCAGTCCCGAGAAGTGAGGAAATTGAAGAAATATTTGAAATCCCTAAGAAAAGAATGAATACCGCCATCCGGCTTTCAGTTGCTGAAAAGATCAATGCTGCAAAACCCAAACTAAAAACCACTCAAAAGAAGAGTACTTCCGGAACAAAAGCTGCTGCAGGTAAGACTAAAGCTAAGAAAGCCGCAAATACTACCAAAAAGACTGCGACAGAAAAGAAGACTGTAACAAAGGCAGAGTCTGGGAACGAAATCACAGATGCCGAGACTGTCTCTGAAAAGAAGACGACAGACAAGAAGACCACCACAAAAAATATAGCAGCAACAGGCAAAACTGCCTCTAATAAGAAAACTACAAAGAAGACTGCTACTGAAAAAAAGGCATCTAAATAGCTTTTTTTTAAAATACAGTTACGCTTTTTACTCCCGGTACTTTCATCAGTTCATCGACCAGGTCACCAGATATCTTATCATCGGTGATTATGGTAAGATGTGGATGTTCTGTCAAATAAGGGTCGTCAGTCACTGCCTGCCTGATGCTTAAACCCCGGTGTGCCACTGCGTTGGCCACACTGCCCAATATACCTGTCCTGGATGCATCCCCGGGTGTTATAACCAGAACCCCCAAACCCAATTCGGGTGCCACATCTTTCAGGAAAGGTATGGTATGTATATTGCGGAAAATACTGGTCAGGGTTTTGTCTCCCAGTATAACTTCGCAAGTGGAGTCAACTACACGTCGGTCCACATCGATCTCCCTGGCAACCTGGGTGTGGGGTATCTCGATGCTGCCCGATACTACCCGCCCCTGGTCATTGACCTGGAAACCGCGCTCCAGCAGGAGCTTGATGACCTTTTCTTGTGCAGGATGTTTTTTAAAGTTGTTCAGTATTTTGCTCCACATGGGTTCCTACCCTGGAAATTAATTTTTTCTAATAAATATCAATATTAAATTAATTATTCTTATATCCATTCATAATGTGCCATTACCTCGGGTTTGAAATCAAACAGGAGGCTTCCTTCCACATATCCAAAGAACAGGCATCCATCACAATTCCGTGCCTTACTGGTACGTATTTCCTTTGACGACTCCCATACATTTTCCAGCCCCTCGCTCACATGACCCAATCGTTCTTTTTGTACCCGGCAGTGTTCTATCCAGCCATCTGATGTGACGTTCAGGATAATGTCGGCGGCATGACACGTAAAATCCATATTACAGTCCCGCACCATTTTCAGGTAAGTCAGGGAATTGATAATAGGATAACCTTCTTTCTTCAGCCTGATTATATTGTCCACAGTCCGCTTATATTTACCAGTATCCTTAATCCCTATTCTGTCCCACACGTCCTGCCCGATACTTCCTGATTGGTGCAATGCCTCAAAAGATATCCATACTCCCATCTCCCTGGACAGGTGTATCAGCGGCTCAATGTCATTCAGGTTTTGACCTGAGATGACACAGTTCATCAGAATGGGTTTCCTGCGCCCTTCCTTTGATGCTTCAATCCCTGCCAGCAGGTCATCGAAATCCATACCCCTGATATCTTTATAGGAATCGGTCCCGTCTACTGATACTGACAGGTAATCCACCACATCCAGTTCATGTGCCCGCTGTTTGAGCAGTTTACCGTTTGTTATCATGGACGTTATCATTCCCAGCTTGCGGGCATAAGCCATGATTTGTGGCAGGTCGTCCCTTAGTAATGGTTCTACGGTCCAGGCATTGTAATACTTAATGCCAAAACTTTTTGCCTCATCCAGCAGTCGCAGGATATCACCCGTCTCCATTTCATCCTTTTCTTCCTTCCAGTACTCGCAGAAATCACAGTGCATGTTGCACCTGGCATTTATGCCATGTGACAGCACGAAAGGTCTTTTTTTAATCCTGAGCTGCCAGAGAGCCCGGGATGCAAGAATTGGAGAGAATGTTCGCATATAAATCAGATATTTAAGTCGTTTTCCAGTGCCGGTCCAACAATCATACAGTAAAGCTGTGATTCTGCTTTGGGTGGTTTTTCTAAGGTTCCGACTTCTACATGCTCGTCAGGATACCCTAACTTTTCTAAAACTGCAATCGGTACATCAAGTCTGATACTTTCAAGGATAGATACCACTTCATCCACACCAAAATTTGGTGATGGAAGTAAGAAAACCGTAGATCCTGATGTTATAGCCTGCCCGAAATTCACTGCCGCAGTTGTCGGATCTCTGCCATGCACGTTAACCACTACGATATCTGTCAGGTCAACTTTCATCCTGGCACATGTAACCTGCAAAGAAGAAATCCCGGGTATTACCACATCATCCGGTCCTGCAAACTTGCCCAGACCAGATAGGTTGGGGTCCCCAGTTGAAAGCACCACGGCATCGAAGGGAAGTTCATGTATCCGGCCATAGTCCTTTATCGTCCTGGTTTCACAGCATATATGTTCACCAGCCAATTCAAGAGCACGGGGTGAACCATACACCAATCCGGCCTGCTGTATCACTCCGGCTGCTTCAGGAGTAATCATGTCAGGACCTATACCAACACCAACTATTTTCATGCCATGCCCCCGGTATCCCTTACAATATCTCCATTCCTGTCAAGTAGCATTATCCTTGCCCCACCTGCTTTTTTCACAGCAGCTTCCAGCGCCTTGTCTATAATCGAGCTTGCCCGGTTGTAATCCACCATCTCAAACACTGTGTTGAACCCTGTACCAACCAGTATATCAGGCATTGCCCATTTCGTAATCAGACCCGGTAGCCCGCATATCACTGTTTCGCCCCCTGAAGCCTTAATACCTTCGTCGAGCCGGCTGCCCACCATGACCACTGTATATTCGGGGAACAACATCTGGGAATAACGCATCCCGATGCGCCCTGTGGTCAGCACTACCTTTGAAGCATCCCTTATCAGGTCCATCTTGGTCTCGCCCAGATGGTCACTCCAGGGTTCCACGAATCCGGTGGTGCCCAGTATGGATATGCCGCCTTCCACACCTACCTGCGGATTAAGAGTCTTTGCCCCCACAGCCTCGCCATCAGGTACAGACAGGGTCACAACGGCACCTTGGAGGCGGGTTTCATCCAAAGCTTCCTGGATAGCATCCATTATCTGGCGGTGCGGGACAGGATTTATGGCAGGCCCCCCCACCTTAACCTGTAAACCGCCTCTTGTAACCCTGCCAATACCGACCCCTGCTATCAGTTCAATCCGGGGGGCCGGGCTTGCCTCTGCAGTGAATACCAGACCGCCTGTGACATCGCTCTCATGGTCTCCCGGTATCTTTACCACTCTTGCCTTGCCGTCCACTGCCTCTACGCGAAGTTGTGCCCTTACACCTGACGAGGTAGGGACTGATACCGAATCCACTTCTCCATGCATTGATAACACTGAGGCTTTGGCTGCGGCTGCGGCGGTTGTGCCTGTAGTAAAGCCTCTATGCAGTAAGTTGCCATTAGAGAGTACCACCAGTAGTCCTGCTGCCACGCCTTTGGCCAGTTCATTGGATGGCATGTCCACCCGGTCGAGCCATTCCCTGGGAATCTGAAAGTTGTTTACGGGGTCTATTAAATTCATATTATGTGCTACGTTTTAGTTAACTATCCACACCATTTTTTATATGACATTTTTATTAAATATTAAGTGTGATAAAGTAAATTATTTTGTAGTACTAATCGTTTTTTGAGTTATATATGTATTGTTTAATGTCATTTAACGAGACAAAGAGGAAACTATCATGTATTCTGTGAGTATAATGCTCCACCAACTGAGTCTTGAATATCCTGCGGTTTACAGCGACTTGATTTGGAGTGCACCACAAATAACGGACATTTAGTTAAGCAATAAAAACCTTTGGGGTGTACATATGAAAATGAGACGAACATATACACGAGAATTTAAATTGAAAGTCTTACGTCAGTACTTCGCTAATTTTCACA